>NZ_JAFCXG010000009.1:0-124487 GCF_049898185.1 Acinetobacter sp. 40AMC3-4 | reverse complement strand
ATTTCTTCGCACATACAGTTGCAATTGCAGCTGTTAAAGTTGTTTTACCATGGTCAACGTGACCAATTGTGCCCACGTTAACGTGTGGCTTATTACGTTCAAACTTAGCCTTAGCCATGTTAATCTTCCTCGTTTACGTCGAACACAATTCTGAGTAAAACCCAGCTCCGACATATCGTTTAAAAAAACCGAACACCAAATACTTGAAAAGCAGACTAAATAGCCTGCTTTTGGAATTTCTTTGCAACAGAGTTGCTAAACTGTAATCTGGAGCTCTTATCGAGATTTGAACTCGAGACCTCTCCCTTACCAAGGGAGTGCTCTACCACTGAGCTATAAGAGCAAATATTAGTACTTCAATGGAGCGGGAGACGAGGGTCGAACTCGCGACATGTAGCTTGGAAGGCTACCGCTCTACCAACTGAGCTACTCCCGCACGATGTTGGTACAAACCACTTATTGAAGTCTTAAAATTGGTGGTGAGGGAAGGATTCGAACCTTCGAAACTTTCGTAGCGGAGTTACAGTCCGCCCCCTTTGACCGCTCGGGAACCTCACCATTTTTTACACTTACATCAGTGCTGTTCATTACTTCACACTACCAAACCTCTAAGATGGTGCCGGCACACGGATTCGAACTGTGGACCTACTGATTACAAGTCAGTTGCTCTACCAACTGAGCTATGCCGGCGTTTCTTAGTGTTTCGTACGTTTCGTATCGGAACGGTGTGCAGTTTAGCAAAACTCAGAATCCTTGCAAGTGTTTTTTTCAAAAAAAACCTCAAAAACTCATAAAATCAAACCATTTGATGATAATTCAACCGCTTTGATCACTGCGCGAGCTTTTATTTGGGTTTCATTCCACTCAGATTCAGGATTTGAGTCGGCAACTAACCCTGCTCCAGCCTGAACATAGACCTTATTTTCGCGAATGACACAGGTACGAATCGCAATCGACATGTCCATTTCGCCATGCCAGCCTAAATAACCAACAGCGCCACCGAAAATTCCACGTTTTACCGGCTCAACTTCATCAATAATTTCCATGGCACGGATTTTTGGCGCGCCTGAAAGTGTGCCTGCGGGGAAAGTTGCCTTAAAAACGTCAAGAGCATCGACATCATCACGTACTTCACCCTGCACATTGGAGACAATATGCATCACATGTGAATAACGTTCGATCACCATTTGATCAGTTACCTGCACTTTGCCAATTTTTGCAATGCGTCCCACATCATTACGTCCCAGATCAATCAGCATGACATGTTCAGCAATTTCTTTTTCGTCAGAGAGTAAGTCCTGCTCAAGCGCCAGATCCTCTTCTTTGGTTTTACCGCGTGGGCGTGTTCCCGCAAGCGGTCGTACGGTAGCAATACCATTTTCCAGACGGGACAGAATTTCAGGAGAAGAGCCGACAATATGGAATGGCGTATTGTTTTCCAAGGTCTGCCCTTGCACAAGAAACAAATACGGCGATGGATTGAGATGACGCAGCGCACGATACACCTGTAGCGGGTCTCCATCGAAGTCAGACACCATCCGGTGCCCGGGTACGACCTGCATTACATCGCCAGCACGAATATACTCTTTGACTTTTTCTACCGAGGCAATGAAGTTGTCATGTCCGGTGAGGGACTCGAAATGTGGCGGCGTATGTTTTTCAGCTTTAAGACTGATGGGCGTGGCCAGAATATTTTCTAATTCATTTAATTGTTCATGTGCTTTTTCATAAGAACCCGGAGCAGTGGCATCGGCATGTACAATCAAGAACAAGGTATCTTTTAAATTATCAAACACAATGACAGTTTTAGACAGCATCATCCAGATATCGGGTAATCCAACCGGATCCGCTTCAGGCACATTTTTTAATTTCGGTTCAATATAACGCACAGCGTCATAACCAAAGTAGCCCACCAACCCGCCTGTAAAACTCGGCAAGTCCGGCAATTCTGCTTGAGTTGGCACCTTAAATTGCGCCTGAAAGTCTCGAATATATTGAAATGGGTCAGCACAGTGCTGCTTTTCAATTGAACCATCTGCATGCTGTACCGTCAGTTCGCCCGCATTGCAGGAAAATACGGTAGATTCACCTAATCCGATAATCGAATAACGTGCCCAGTTCTCACCACCTTCTACAGACTCGAATAAATAAGCCTGTTGATGCTGTTTAAGCCGAGCAAAAATAGAAAGTGGTGTATCGGTATCTGCCAGGCGCTGACGGTAAACAGGAATGAGGTTATAGCCTTGCGCAGCAAGTTGCTGGAATTGTGCTTGAGTGGTCATGCGGTTTTTCTCTTTAAATTAGGGTTACTCAGTATGTAAATAAAATTGAACTGAGCGACGCCATCGAAAAACCTTACAACTATTCATTTTCTTTCCTTAGTACGCGTATTAGGCAAGTAATTCTCTAAGATCATCCACAATCTGCTGTGGCTGACAATCTGCAATATTTTCACCATGATTATAGCCATAGCTGACTACAACACAATCAATCCCGGCGCGGCGTGCGGCTTCAACATCATTGGAAGAGTCTCCAATCAACAAGACCTGTTCTTTGCTCACCTTATAATGTTCGACACAGTGCAGCAACTGGCGCGGATGTGGTTTACGCTCAGTAAAACGGTCGCCACCAATGGTATCGGCAAAATAATGAGCCATATCCAAGGTATCTAAAATACTGCGGGCAGGAAGTTCAGGCTTATTGGTCACACAAATCAGGGTTTTACCTTGAGCTTTGGCCCAGTCCAGAAATTTCAGGATTCCCGGAAAAGGAACGGTATCAACACAGGGATCGACATTATAAATATCCAGAAAAGTGTTTAAGAGCTCTTGATGCTGTACCGGTGTGACTTCACCGACCAGATGCTGGAGTACACTTTCACAGAATATCGACGTGCCCTTACCTACCCAGGTCCGTACCTGCTCTTCAGTCACCAGAGGCAATTGCAGCACATTCAAGCTCATATTCATGGCGCGATACAGATCATGTGCTGAATCCACCAAGGTACCATCCAAATCGAATAAGATCAGTTCGCGCTTTTCTAATTGTGCAATAGACATCCCGACCCTCTTTTATAATATTCGCAGCCACAAAAAAGGCATGCGCGGTGCATGCCTTGATTGTAACCAATCATCGGCTTATTTGAACAATAACCAAGCCATAATTGCTAAAATAATCAGCACAATCACTGAAATCAAACCAACAGATACATTTTTCTGGGTTTCTTTTTTATGTTCTACACGTGATACAGGCTGCTCAACCGGAATTGGGGTAGGCTCTGGTTTCACCGCACTAATGTCTACGCCTTCCGGAATAGGCGCCGGTTTTGGAATACCAACATTGGTTGGCATGCCATCACGGGTTAATTGTACCGTAGCATCACGATGTTTCAGTTCCGGCATTCCCTGATCATTCATTTGCTGTGCAGGTGTAGGCTCAGCGACTTCGACCTGTTCCACGACTTTTTCTGCCGTTGCTTCAATTTCTGCTGGAACCTCTACTGCAGCCGCAGGCGCCATTACTGAAAATTTCAAGCTGGCAAACTGAACAATGTCATCCTGCTTTAATAAGGTTTCTTGCGCAATCTGCACATCATTGACGAAAGTGCCATTCGATGAACCCAAATCCTGCACCCAGAGCGCATCATCTTTCAGTAAAAATGCCGCATGTTTACGGGAGATTTCCGCAGCCTGTAACACGATATCCGCAGCCTGATGACGCCCTACCAGCATGTCACGGTCAATGCTAATTTCCTGTCCTGTTAAGTCGCCTGTAATCGCGTGTATTTTCCAAGTCATGAAAGTTACTTCTCTGTTCTCTTTGACATTATCATAACATGCTGTCTGCAAATACGAATGGCTTAGCTTTTGGGTCTAAGTGTGGTTGTTGTAACGGTATTTTTACTTTTTTCTACCTGTTGGACGGGTTCTACCACTTGTCGCTGAATCACTGGTTCTATCGCGACCGGCGTGGCGACTACATTAACTGGTTGTGCCTGAACCGGTGCGGTCGGCACAGTTTGATAGGTCGAGTTTTGCAAGGGCGTTCTGGATACCGGAATTCGCTGTTGATACACATCTTCAACACTTTCTGGCAATTTGGCAAAGTTCCCGTCTGAATCGAGTGCGAGTTGCAGACTATATAACTGACTATAACGTTGCTGGGTCAGTTTACGCACTGCATTTTTATCCCCCACAATGGTTGGATGGATAAAGATCAATAAGTTACGCTTCTGATTGGATTTACCTTCAGAACGGAATAAACGTCCTAAGCCTGGAATTGCACCCAGACCCGGCACCGCTTGGCGTCCATAACTGGTGTTATCCGAAATCAGACCACCAAGCACAATGGTTTGTCCATGTTCGGCCAGAATTGAGGTTTTAATTGCACGTTTGCTCGTCACCAGATCCTGCGCCTGCCCTTTACTGGCTTTGACATCAGAAACTTCCTGTTCCACTTCCAGGCGTACCGTACCATCTTCGCCAATATGTGGAACCACCTTTAAAGTGACCCCGACATCCTTACGTTCAATGGTGGTATAGGGATTAGCAACTCCAGCAGCGCCTGTAGACACTGAGCCTGTGACAAAGGGTACGTTTTCACCCACCACAATATAGGCTTCTTCATTGTCCATGGTCACAATCGACGGCGTAGACAACAGGTTGGATTTAGTGGTTTCTTTGAGTGCCTGAATCATCGCACCATACAGACGTCGGGAACCATCACTCCCTTCACGATAATCACCGAGTACCAGTGAGCTACCTGCGCCCACGGCACTTGCAGCACCTGCACCACCACCGGTGAGATAACCGGCCGCAATATTTTTCAGGCTAGTCCCAAAATTATCGAAGTTCACCAGCCCAATACCACTGCTGATATCACCCAAGGCCCATTGCACACCGAGTTGATCCGCATCGGTTCCTTCAACTTCAATAATCGCGGCTTCAATCAGCACCTGTTGACGACGGATATCTAGCTGGTCAATTGCCGATTCAATTTCCCGCATCAGTTGTGGATCTGCTTTCACCACCAGAGAATTTTGTGTGGTATCGGCAATAATACTGACGCCATTGCTATTAAAGCTGGTAATTCCGCCCTGCTCATTATTCATGCCGCTATTCAGCTGAATGCCTGAAGAGGTGTTGCTACTTGAACCTGTGCTGGTATTATTGTTATTTAAATTGCTACTAGAACTGAGCGAAGACGAGTTCGAGGATGTACTACTCGAATTTGAATTACTGTTCACCGCCTGCCCGCTTACCAAACCCTGCAAGATTTCCGCAAGATTTTTAGCGCTGGCATATTTCAGACGAAAAACTTTTAATCCACCCAAACGATCCGCAGCCGGTACATCCAAGGTTTCGATTACTTGACGCACCCGTTTGCGCGTCGTGGGATCACCTTTGATGATAATCCGGTTGGTACGGGTATCTGCAATCACCCGCACCCGTGAACCGCGGACATCTTTAGCTCCACCGGTGGCAGTCATGGACTCGATCAGTCCAATCATTTCTTCGGCTTGACTCGATTGTAAGCTGACCGCTTCAATATCATTCTGACCGGTGCCATCCAGGTTGCGAATAATGGTTTCCAACTGGTAAATATTGCTGGCGCGATCCGACACAATCAGTGCATTTGTCCCCGGCACTGCCGCCAAATGGGCAAACTGCGGCATCAAGGGACGTAATGCAGGAATCAGGTCATTCGGATTGGTATTTTCCAGCCACAACACCCGTGTCACAATCTGGTCACCACTGGCGCGGCTTCTGGCATCATAGGGAATGCCTGAGCTTTTGACATTGCTGTCCGGAACCAGCTTGATGGTATTACCCGAAGGAATTGCCACCACACCGTTGACATTCAGTACGCCTAAAAACAGGTCATAGACTTCATTTTTATTCAGGGCTCTATTGGAAATGACTGTTACGTTGCCACGTACCCGCGGATCGACTGCAAAGTTTTTGCCGGTAATATCGGCCACTTCATTAATGAATGCAGTTAAGTCAGCATCTCGAAGGTTAATTTTCCAGGTTTGTGCATAACTCGCCGTACTGACCATGGCCATTAACGGTGCGGCCACACAGAATGCCCATGCTGATCGATTATTATTAAATAAAGCCATAAACTTTCGTGTTTCCTAACCCTATGCGTGATGACACATCACTTCAAATCTTGTTGTATGGTCATCACCTGATCACCACGTTTTATTTCGAGTTTGACCTGACCTTCACGTCGGGCCTGTTCCAGTAATTGTGCTTCGGTCTGTCCTTGGCTCAGCGTCTGACCATTTAAAGACAAGATCCGGTCGCCTGGTCTTAAACCCAGGCGATTACGCAATGCAGCCGGTGTGCGTGAAGTTACTTCATAACTACCATCTGCTGCACTGACCCCCATATTTTGTAAATACTGGTCCTTGTTTTCCTGCATCTGCTGGATGGCTCGACCAATTTCATTCTGTGGCGAAGGCTGCTCAGGCATACTACTAGAAGGCATAGCAGGCATTGAACTTGAAGATGCTGATGTTTCCGGCACAATCGGCTGATTCAAACCATTTTCCAGACCTTTGAATAAGACTTCCTGAGTAGCACCTGTGGATCGACGCAGAATAACCCGATCCCAATACACCTCAGCCAACTCAAAACCGCTATTGGCCAGCATTTCCCCGACACGGTAACGATCGACCTGATCATTAATTTTCAGTACCGCAGAAGAGTTATAACTTGGACTGGCAACCACCACCCCTTGTAAAATGATATTGGCCGTTTCAACAGCACCCGCAGACTGCCCAACTTCCTGAAACAGTGAAAATGCACCGATATTCGGAATTTGTGCCTGTTGTGAACCCAGTTCAACCCGATCCAGCTGCATGGCTTGTGGTGGAGCTATCAGCAACCAGAACAAAGCCGCCAGCTTCCAGCATAGATACAGGATGAGCAGTAACAAAACCACAGGTGCAGCACGATTGATCTGTTTCAGTTCAATATTTTTTAAATCATTCAGAGAAACTGCCATCAGTTCAAGCCTCCCATTAAGGGTTGGCGGGTACTGATCACATAGGTATCCAATCCGGCTTTACCTTCATAGGAAGGCGCATTCATTAAAAAGCGCTGGGTGAGCTGGATATCCAGCATCAGATTCGGATCAAGCTTGATATTCAGCATGCGTTGATCGCGACTATCCCGAACATCAATTAACAGCTGTCCGCTTTCATCTGCGAGTTGTCCAGTCATGGCGGGTACATTCATGCGTTCCTGACGCTGAGCAAAGGTATAAATCAGCTCACCACCCGCCCATTGCATTTGCCCAGCCACCTGACTGAAACCCTGATCTTTTTTATATTTAAAATCCAGATCTTTAAACTGAATCGCAGTACTCGGCCATTGCCAGTCTGCAACTTTTTTTAAGGTTTCAGGCGCGACCTGCCCTTCAAGATTTTTGACAATCAAAGACTTATTCAGACCATAAGCCATGATCCCGGAAAGCTGGGTATTGCCGCTATGCAAATCCACATGTGCCCCAACCCGCAGCAACAGCAAATCCAGAGGCCGTACTTTCCAGTTCAGACTGCCCCGAAGATTGCCTTTTTTCCAGTCCGCACTTCCCTGCCAGATATTTCCGTTTACATTATGCAAAGTCTGGTTATTTTTATAAAATTTTGAAATTAACCAGGCCGCTGGCACTTGTAATACGACAAAAATAAAAAATGCAACAAGAGTAAGGATCAACCATCTTAAAGTTTTCGGTTTACTGCTCATCCCCACCACGACCAATCGCTCAAGTCCAAATCCCCATTTATAATTTTTCCCTTATACTCACACATTATGCACACTTTTCTGCCAACGCCAATTCATAGATATAAAAAAACCAAGCAGGTATGCTTGGTTTAATCATCTTAGACTGTCTGTATGACAGCCTAATGACCAGATCAAATGGAGGCCTAGATCAGAAAATCGTCCAGCTTTGCGCCTTTTTCCAATTCTGCCACTAACCAGCGCGGTTGTTTACCACGGCCAGTCCAGGTATCGTCCGGATTGCTTTTGCTACGGTAACGCGGCTCAACCGACTTACGTGATGATTTCTTACGCTTAGACGCACCAAATTCAAGTAACTGTTCAACTGTCATACCCACTTTCTCGGCAACTGCCAAGATTTGCTGATAAGCGCCTTCAATTTCTTGATCTTTTTTTGAAGCAATCAGTGACTCTGCTTCTGCTTGTAAACGTTTTAACTCTTCTACTGATAAATGCGTAATATCTGGCATAATGCTCTCCGAAAAATAATATTATTCGTTTTGTTAAATAATAGCCCCATCATATTTATATTAAATAAAACATTCAATATAAAACCTTAAAGCAATAACAATAAATTTTAAAAAAAATTACAAAATAAAATGCTTCATTCATTTTTAAATTTCATGTTGAACGCTTAATTCAAGTGCTTTGATTTTTTCTCGAATATGTTCCGGAATTTCTGTTTTCTGCATGGTCTTTTTATCGACACAGACAATCACTGCTTCTGAAGTAGCCACAATACTTTGCTGTTTTTCACTCCATAATAGATATTGCATTCTGACTGCACTATTACGGATTTCTTCAATACGTGCTGCCACTTTTAAATGATCAGGAAAAACCACAGGTTTTAAATAACGGCACTGATTTGAAGACACTACCGTAAATACCGGTTCATTATGTATATCTAATATCCCTAGATAAGCCAGACGCGCACTTTCGACATAACGGTAATACATGGCATTATTGACATGTCCAAAGGCATCCATATCACCCCATGCGACTGTTTGTTCATAAATAACTGGATATTGTTTTAATTCTGACATTATTATTCTCAAGTCTTAATTTCTATAAAGTTTACATTCGATTCAAATACTGCATTTAACTGCTGTAGCAAGTCCTCCCGATCTTGTAAGGCAGCTTTAATTCTTAAATAACTCATACGAATATCATCCGGATACAAGTCAAGTAGTTGCTGGGCTTGATCTGTATAGCCTGTGGCTTGCAACACATGCCATTTCGCAAAGCTTAAAACCGGTAATGCCGGATACTTGGTTTCCCAGTGCGAAATCTGTTGTGCAATCGCATCATAATCCGGGTTTTGACGCAATAACTGTTGTTGGAACCACAAATAAAATACATCCTGATTAAATTGCTGTTCCATTAAATGAATCGCAAGCACTTCATGCTCGGCACTCATTTCTGGCATTCTAAATAATAATTTCAACCATAATAATTTGACCGAATAGTCACGATCAAATATTTGCGGTTTTAAATCTAAATAACGTTGCTGTAAATAAAATAAATCGTCCTGTGTGGCTTGGTCATAGGCTAATAATAATTGTTCAAGCCATGTTTTTTTTACTTCTTGGTCTAAATGCCCATATTGGGTCGAACGTAAATATAACCAGGGAAACTGCATGGCAAATACCCCCCATAAGGCGACAAGGCGCTGCTCATAGGCTGTTTTAACCTGTATTAACCAAGGTGATAATTCATGCTGATTTAAAAACTCTAAATGGGTAAGTGCTTGTTCACCTTGCTGTTGTGATAAATAAATTTCAATCCGCTGTAATTCTGCCAATTCAAATGCCATGGGATTGGACTGATTTAAAGCAGTTAATGCATGGGTATATTGCTGTTGCCCCCAAGATAAACGTGCATCAATAATATGTTTAAGTAAACCCGACTTGGTAAAAGACTGCTGAATAAAATCCCGCTGATCCTGCGCAGCGTTTAATAACCAGATGACTGCCAGTTGTTCATAAGGATGTAAGCGGGAAAAACTAAAGACCGTTTGAGTTTTACGTTGTTCACGGCTGCGATACTGCTTGATCGCATACCAGATGCAATGCATCAGAAAACTCACGCTCACCAAGGATGCGGCCAAAAACCAGAGGGTGGTTTGTAACTGCCACTCGCGCCAATACAGATAGACATAGCCAGCCCCATGTCCATAACTCAGGATACTCAGCCCCGCAATACCAAGCAGGCAGACAAATAAATAGGCTAGCAGAATCTGTTTCATAAGCAATTAGCCCACTAGGGTGCGTGTGTTTAATAATGGAATCGGAGTAATCGGGGTGGCCTTGATTTGATACAATTGCTGAATCCATTTTTGGCTCTGTGCATCCGGCAATTGTTCCAAGACTTCAATCACGGCATTCAGTGCCTGCTGAAAAGCGACAGATTGGTCTTTTTGTAAGGTATTCTGTGCGATGAGCAAGCGCAACTGGGCCTCTTTCAGTACCAGATGCCGTTGCATCAAGACTGTGCTTGGCTGATCTGCGGATTCAACCTGAATCCAGCGCTGCCAGAAAGAGCGTTGAGTTTCTGGACGCTGACGATGTGGTGTCTGAATTTCTTTTTCAATTTCAGCATCCATCTGCACCAAGAGTTCTTTTACTTTATTTTGCTGCACTAATCGACTGTTCACGAATTTTTTCAGCATGTCCTGATCTTTCGCAATCACTTGCTGCAAGCTGCTGACCAAGGCAGGCGCTAAAATATAATCATCCAGCTCATTAGATAACTGATTTAATTTCTCAATCGCAGTGGCGTATTGTTGCTGTTGTAGTGCAAATTCGATCAGATCCAGATGTTGCTGCACCAAGACAATATCATTTTGCGTTGCATCAGTTGTCATTTCACGTACTGGCGCTTTAGATGAAGTGGTTTCAGCATTTTCCTGCTGAGCAGAAATCTGGCGTTTTAAAGCCACGAACTGATCATTGAGATTAGCATTTTGCTGCTGTAACTGATTGATGCTTTGATTGAATTCAGTCTGTGCTGTATTCAGAACATGTAGGTCATAGCTAAGCTTGACTAGCCACGCTATACTCAAGATGAACAATACAATGAATAGTTTCTTCATGCGTTCCCTAATATCAGCCCCATTTTCTGCAAGATTGTATTTGCGTCTAAATCATCGATTTGTACGAATTGAAAACTTGCCTGATGCTGCTGTTGATATTCTCCAAGAATAGTGGCCAAACGTGGCCCCAAAACCAAATAACAGGCTTGCTGTATAAACTCCGCATTCCTTTGCAAGAGTGTCAGCCAGTTTAACCAACTCGCTTCACTGGTGATCAGAACTGCAAAACGCTGCTGCGTCTTAAGCAGCGACAAGTTCTCTGCCAAAATCGTTGCCGTCGTTTCAGGACATTGCCGCCGGTACAAAATAAAGTTTAAAACTTTAATATTGCTGGCACGTAAATGATCCATCATAAATTGACGACCACCTTCTCCGCGCCAGAAGGCTACACCTGAACCAGAAGCCAGTTGCTTCAACACAGGCAATTGCAGCATGCCTTCCGAAGTTTCGACCTCAGGCACATGACTATGAATGCCATAGCTCGCCAATGCCTGTTCAGTGGCTTTACCCACTGCCACCCAATGCACCTGTGCCAAAGTCGAGAGCGCGACTCCAGCCTGTTGAAAATATTGCATACCAATCTGGGCAGCCGTCGGGCTAACCACCACAATAATCTGTGCCTGCTCCAGCTGCTGATACAAAATCGACAGCTCATCGGAATAAGGCATTGCATGCAGTTCGAGCAAAGGCAATTCTAAAACAGGCACTTGCGCTGCCTGTAACTGCTGGGTCAAACCTGCAGCACGATCACTGGGGCGGGTATTAATCAATAACATCAGTGTGAATAGAGTGCTTTCAGCAACTCGCCAGCACCTTGATCAAGCAGGTCTTTTGCCAGCTCTACACCCAATTGCTCCGCAGCTGCCATTTTGCCAGTATGCTGTGCCCGGAGCAAAACTGTTCCATCGACACTGCCCACACGACCTTCGATTGAAATCACACCCTCTTTGAGCGTGGCATAACCAGCAATCGGCACCTGACATCCGCCTTCTAGATAGGCATTAAAGGCACGTTCGGCACGTACACACGCATCTGTATCCGCATGCAGGAGTGGCTGAATCAAGTCCAGCACCGTCTGATCATGAGTACGGCATTCCAGTCCCAATGCCCCTTGACCCACAGCCGGCAGACTGACTTCAGGCGTCAGAGTATGACGAATACGTTCTGCCAGACCCAAGCGTTTTAAACCAGCACTGGCCAGAATAATCGCATCATACTGGCCTGCATCCAGTTTAGATAAACGTGTGCCGACATTACCGCGTAAATCGATAATGTCCAGATCCGGACGCTGTTTTAAAATCTGAGTTTTACGGCGCAAGCTTGAGGTTCCGACTTTGGCGCCTTGTGGTAATTCCTCAAAGCTGGCATAAGTATTCGACACAAAGGCATCTAAGGGATCTTCACGTTCACAGATCACTGCCAGACTCAGACCTTCGGGCAAGGCCATCGGGACATCTTTCATGGAATGCACAGCCAGATCTGCACGACCATCCAGTAAAGCGGCTTCTAATTCTTTTACAAATAGTCCTTTTCCACCAATTTTAGCCAGTGGTGTATCTAGAATTTTATCGCCCTGTGTAACAAAAGTGACTAACTCGACCTGCAAACCAGCGTGCAAATCTTGTAGGCGCGCACGGATATGTTCCGCTTGCCAAAGCGCAAGTGGACTTTGTCGAGTTGCAATTTTTAGGGTCTTCATAAATTTCAATAACAGTAAATGAGAACAATAGTCTAAACTTAACCTGCTCACTTGAAAATGCAAGTGAATTTATACAAGTTTCAACTGAATGCTCTCATTCATCCCCTGCTAAAGCTTTTGAATCCGATCTCGTAAAAACGGTAAATGTCGCCGACTGACCGCCAAACGGTCGTCCAGCTCACGACAACGTACCTGATACTGACCTGAACTTACTACTTCCAGACCATCCAGATAATGCACCGAGATCAAGGCATTACGATGAATCCGGATAAACTGGTTCCCAAACTCCTGCTCTAACTCCTTTAAGGTTTCATCAATCAATACACTGCCGTTTTTATGACGCACAGTGACATATTTCTGATCCGCCAGAAAATAATAGATATTTTCAACTGGCACCAATTCGACACCACGATAGGTCTTTGCCGCAATCTGCTGGCGGCTGATATTGATTTCGTCCATATTTTCTTTTTGTTTTAGTTGGCTCATTTGAGCTTGGGTAAGTTTAGTTAAGTGCTCTAAAACCTGTGCCAATTCCTGTTGCATCACCGGTTTAAGCAAATAGCCTTCGGCATTTGATTTAAATGCATCCAGCGCATGTTGGTCATAGGCCGTACAAAAGACAATGGCCGGCATTGGATCCAGTTGACGCAAATGTTGCGCACAAGCCAGTCCGTTCATTTCAGGCATTTGAATATCTAATAGGATGACATCGGGTTCGTATTGGTGAGCCAGATCAATCGCTTGACGGGCATGGCTTGCTGTCGCCACCACATCATGCCCCAGTTGAGAGACCAAACGTGATAAACGCTCGACGGCCAAAGGCTCATCATCACAAATCAGGATGTCCATTTCTCCTCCTTACCCAGTTAACATCATCAGATGAATGATAAAGCTAACTGCGATTTCTTTGATTTATTTTTATTTATATTGATATCGCACTACCGTCGTAAACATCCCTTCGCCGGCAAAGGTTTGAAAAGTCACACTGGGTCCATAATAAGCTTGCAGACGCTGTCTGACATTTTCTATTGCAATACCATGTCCCTTTTTTAAAGTTTTATTATCCTGTGCATAAGGGTTCGTTATGATGATATTAATTTGATTTTGCAATATTTCAACCAATATGCTTATGGTACTCTTTGTAAGAATTTTTTCAACTCCATGGAAAATACTATTTTCTAGCAAGGGTTGTAAAGTTAATAATGGAATTTGAACTTGTGAGTATAAGTCTTTGTTTTCTAACTTCCATTCGACCTGCAAACGCTCACCTAGACGGATCTGCTCAATCTCCAGATAGCGCTGGCACAGATCAATTTCCTCCTGCAGGCTGACCAGTTTTAATTCCTGAAAACTGGCACGAAATAACCGTGACAAATTCAGCAGCATGTGCTCGGCTTTGTCCGGATCGATACTGATCAGGCTGATCACACTATTCATGCTGTTAAACAGGAAATGCGGTTGAATCCTCGCCTGCATGGCCTGAATTCTAGCATTCAGCTCGCTATGCTGCTGCTGCTCCCATTGTTCACGCAAGTAAAGATAACGAAAACAGAAAGTTCCCAGCAAAATTCCCAGACTTAAATGGAGTCCGACCCGATCCAGCGCAATCGCTAGGTTTAAATCCTGAAAATTAAAATTATGTCCAAAATGTATCAAGATATTCAGGTTCACCGTAGTGAGCAGTACAATTGCCTGTAACAGCAGAAATCCAGAAATCAAAGCCAGTTTGATTCCCATACGTTGAAAGGCTTGATGGAACAGCTCGACCAGTGCTGCAAAACATAACAGTACCCAGTTGATATACAGCATATATTGCAGCAGGTGTATCCCATTTAATGCCTGCCAGGATTGCGCTTCTGCAAGCGCCAGAATCATGGCGAGAATATTGCCGCCAGCAAACAGTTCCAGCAAATAGCGTAAATTGCCGATCTGGCTAAAAAAATAGGAATTTTGCGTTTCTTCGTTCATCGATGCAAAAGATTGAGCAGATGTGACTTCGGCAATGGGCTTTGAATTTGTTATACTCTTTTTCGTTCTACTGCTTTTAATCTGATTGAGCCGACATGACCACATCTTCTAATTCCTCTAATCCATCACAAGCCCAGACTTCGGGTATGTGGGGTGGTCGTTTCTCTGAAGCGACTGATGCTTTTGTTGCTGAATTTACAGCATCTGTTCAATTTGACCAACGTTTTTATAAACAAGATATTGCAGGCTCGATTGCCCATGCAACCATGCTGGCAAAAGTGGGCGTACTGACCACGCAAGAACGCGATGACATTATTGAAGGTCTGACAGCGATTCAAGCCGATATTGAAGCAGGCAACTTTGAATGGCGCATTGATTTAGAAGATGTCCACATGAACATTGAGTCACGCCTGACTCAACGTATCGGCATTACTGGCAAGAAACTGCATACCGGTCGTAGCCGTAATGACCAGGTGGCTACAGATATCCGTCTTTATGTACGCGATGAAATCGATAGCATCCTGGAATTACTGAAAAAATTACAAAAAGGTATTTTAAGCTTAGCGGCTAAAAACACCGACACCATCATGCCAGGCTTCACCCACTTGCAAACCGCTCAGCCAGTGACTTTTGGTCATCATCTAATGGCTTGGTTTGAAATGCTGGTACGCGATTCAGAACGTCTGATTGATTGCCGTAAGCGTGTCAACCGTATGCCGCTTGGTTCTGCTGCACTTGCAGGTACTACTTATCCAATCGACCGTGCTTATACTGCTGAACTGCTAGGTTTTGAAGCTGTTGCTGAAAACTCGCTGGATGCAGTATCGGATCGTGACTTTGCGATTGAATTTAATGCCGCTGCATCTTTAATTATGATGCATTTATCACGTATGTCTGAAGAACTGATTCTATGGACATCTGCACAGTTCAAATTCGTGAATATTCCAGATCGCTTCTGTACTGGCTCTTCAATCATGCCGCAGAAGAAAAATCCGGATGTGCCTGAACTGGTACGTGGTAAAACCGGCCGTGTCTATGGCGATTTGATGAGCCTGCTGACTTTAATGAAAGGCCAGCCTCTAGCCTATAACAAAGACAATCAGGAAGATAAAGAGCCATTGTTCGATGCGATCGATACAGTTCGTGGTTCACTCATGGCATTTGCTGACATGATTCCTGCACTGGTTCCAAACATTGCTGAAATGCGCGAAGCAGCGCTGCGTGGTTTCTCAACTGCGACTGACCTAGCTGATTACCTGGTGAAAAACGGCGTTGCATTCCGTGATGCGCACGAGATTGTAGGTAAAGCGGTTGCACTCGGTGTACAAGAATCTAAAGACCTGTCTGAATTGACACTCGAACAACTGCAACAGTTCTCTGACCTGATTCAAGCAGACGTATTTGAAAAAGCCCTAACTCTTGAAGCTTCGGTGAATGCCCGTAATCACATTGGTGGCACCGCGCCTGCTCAAGTGAAAGCAGCCATTGAGCGTGCACATGCGCGTTTGGAACAACTTTACGCATAATTTTGGAGTATGGATATGTCTCGACAAGTTTTTTGCCGTAAGTATCAGGCGGACATGGAAGGTTTAGACTTTGCTCCATTCCCGGGGCCAAAGGGTCAGGAATTGTTTGACACCGTGTCTAAACAGGCTTGGCAAGAATGGCTAAAACACCAGACTACGCTAATTAATGAAAAGCGTTTGAACGTGTTTGAAGCAGATGCGAAAAAGTTTCTTGAAGAACAGCGTGAAAAGTTCTTTAACAATGATGCATCCCTAGAAAAAGCCGAAGGGCTGAAGCCTGAGTAATTTTTAAAGCATTGCTTTAAAAATTACGCAAGACAAGCGCTGAAAGCGCGCGTAGGCTTTAATCTAAAAGAATCTCCAACTTTGGGGATTCTTTTTTTATACGTTGTTCTAAACATTACTCAAGACAAGGATGAAATCCGCGTAGGCATAAATCTATCCCCTATCTCAAGGGATTTTTTGACTAAATCTAGCAAATCTTACTAACCAATATTCAGGGCACAAAAAACAGATTTTCACTTATCCTATTTCGTCTATCGAGTCAGTCACTATCCTACTGAAAAACATTTAGATTTGTATCAAAATAATGGATTGTAAAAGCAATATACAGAGTATTCACAAAACACAACATTCTGCTACAAGAAGCCACATGATTAAAAAAAACTGTCTCTCTATAATGAGCCCTAAGAAGATGAGATATCTTTGAATAACTATAATAATAAGCAACAAATACCCCGATTTCATCCCAGTTCTTCCCCCAAAGACTGGGTATTTTTTTGCCTGCAATTTGCCGATTGGCTTGATAATTTAAGCGCATAAAAAAAGCCCCCTTTCAAGGAGCTTCTCTTTTCATTTCGATTAAGGCTGTTTCAGATATGGCCAAGCCGCTTTCAGATAAATGAACATCGACCATAAAGTGAGTACCACTGCGGTGTATAGCAA
The DNA here is from genome assembly GCF_049898185.1 of Acinetobacter sp. 40AMC3-4. Lineage (GTDB taxonomy): Bacteria > Pseudomonadota > Gammaproteobacteria > Pseudomonadales > Moraxellaceae > Acinetobacter. The sequence continues at coordinate 107,468 of NZ_JAFCXG010000009.1, read as the reverse complement.
GGCATACGCCAGCATTTCTAGCGGTGGCCAGTTCAGCAGGAATACGGTGATAGCGATCATCTGAAAAGCGGTTTTGTATTTACCTACTGTTGAAACCGCAACATTGGTCCGCGCACCGAGTTCTGCCATCCATTCACGCAGGGCTGAAACGGTAATTTCACGCGAAATAATTACAATCGCAGCAAAAGCCATCGACATGGAAGGCTGCCATTGCACCAATACAATCAGTGCAGCTGCGACCATCAATTTATCTGCAACCGGATCGAGAAACCGCCCAAAAGCGGAAGTCTGGTTTAATGTACGTGCCAGATAGCCATCAAACCAGTCCGTTACCGCAGCCACCACAAAGATCGTGGTTAAAATGATATGCCGCGTCATATCGGGGTTATGAGCATCAAAGCCCATTGCAGGCGGCCAGTAAGCCACCAATAAAAATACCGGAATAAGAGCGATACGCGCCAAGGTCAAGATATTTGGAATATTCAGGATACGACCTGTAGTCATAGACACCGCCAATTGTTCCCCTCATGTACGATGAAAATGCACACTTTTTTAGAGGTTTGATCCATCATTAATAGGCTTCACTTTATACGAATTGACTTGCAGTGTCACTAGGCAAACACCGTCACTGTTTGTCTTGCCATCGCAATCAGGCGATTTTCGGCATCCCAGAGATAGGCATGCTCCGTCGCATAACCATCCGCAGCATAGTCGGTAAATACTTTATATTTAAACCAATCATGCAATTGATGTTGAACCGGATGCACATAGGTCACTGTCCAGGTCAGACTACTCGCAGGTGCCATGTTTTTAAACATCGGTAACACCCCGGGTGGCCAGATATCAAAGATGGCCATCAGGTCGGCGACCAAAAATTCACGATTGTGATGCTTTTCAGGATGAAATCGGCACCAGCCACCAAAGTCCGGACGAGGACTGGCACTACAAGGCAGATTGATATCCGCCCAGGCTACTTCGAAATGGTCATAACAGTCTGGCATGCCATAACCCGCAGGAATCTGAAACAGCTGCTCTGGTACAGCATAGTCAGGTGCTTGAGCTTGTTGCTGTACCTGAATCTCTGAATCACGGGAAATACCGAAACTGGCAATCAGAATACTTTGCACCGCGTCGTCCTGCCATAAGCGCACTTCAATCGTGGTCACTGACTTGCCTTGCCGCAGGATTTCGGCACTCAGTCGTACTTTGGCTTGCTGAATCGGGCCGACAAAGGTCACACTGCAACTCAGCAAATGCTTGGCCGGATCATTGATGTGAGTGACGGCTTTTTGCATCATCATCGCGGCAGCCAGACCACCATACAGAGTACGACCCTGTAACCATCCCTGTGGAAACTCTACCCATTCCTGTTCGGCAATTTGTGCATAAAGTGCATGCAAAGACATGTTGATCCCTCAGTAAGTCTTGATGCTCAGTATATTCGGCAAAATTCATCAGGTTGTGAATGTCCTGTGACCCATGCGTCAATACGCATTTTTGCCCTTGCATTCGAGCCCCAAGTTATTCATGCAACACTTTATAAATCATCCGTGCCATGACTGAACCCAGTCCCGGTACCAGTTGCAGATCTCGTTCTGAGGCTTTCAGTACGCCCTGAATCCCGCCAAAATGCGTCAGCAAATCCCGACGGCGTTTTGGTCCGAGCCCCGGAATAACTTCCAGCACTGATGAACCACGCTTTTTATCGCGTTTGGCACGATGCTTGGTAATCGCAAAGCGGTGTGCTTCATCACGTACCTGCTGAATCAGATGCAGCGCCTTATGATCCTCCGGTAATTGAATTTTACTGCCATCGGTAAAGTGCAGGGTTTCCAGACCGGGCTTACGTCCCTCACCTTTGGACACACCGACCATAAAGGCATCCAGTCCCAGTTCCTGCATGACTTCCATCGCCATGTGCAATTGCCCCTTGCCACCATCAATCAACAGCAGGTCCGGCAATAGGGCTTTTTTATAACGACGGGTCAGCGCCTGACGCATGGCGGCATAGTCATCGCCCGCCTGAATATCATGAATGGAAAACTGGCGATAATCACGCTTGCGCGCACCACCACTGTCAAAGACCACACAGGACGCCACGGTATCTTCGCCCATGGTATGTGAAATATCGAAGCACTCGATCCGGTCTACAGGACGGCCGACCACCTGCTCCAGCTGATGAAAACGCTCATTTAATTCTATATGATTGGCCAGCTTGCCCTGAATCGCGTGCTGTACATTCATCTGCGCCAGTTCCAGCCATTCGGCCCGGGTTTCGCGGACTTTGGACTTGATCTGGATTTTCTTGCCAAAATGCTGCGACAGTGCTGCTTCCAGTTCCTTACGATCAGCCACTTCCAGATTGACAATCAGTTCAGCCGGGATTTCATCTGCTACCTGAAAATAAAAATTGGCAATAAAATCGGCCAGCATTTGCCCCAGGTCATCACTAAGCATATCCGGGAAATAACTTTTTCCACCCAGCATTTTACCGTTGCGCACATGCATGATCTGCACACAGGTCACACCGGCCTGATAGGCAATCGACAGGATATCGGCTTCGCCTTTGAGCTTATAGATCGCCTGCTGCGACTGTACGTCTCTTAACAATGCCATCCGGTCACGATAGAACACCGCTTTTTCAAATTCCAGCGCTTCAGCGGCCGCTTCCATTTTTGCGATCAGTTCCTGATTCAGCTCCTTGGTATCGCCCTGCAAAAATCGGATCGAGTTATCGACATCTGCCTTATAGTCTTCCGGAGAAATAAATCCGACACAGGGCGCAGAGCAGCGTTTGATCTGGTATTGCAGACATGGCCGGGTCCGGTTGGCAAAAAAACTGTTTTCACAGGAACGCACATTGAACAGTTTTTGTAGCACCACCAGAGTATCCCGGGCGGTATACGCACTCGGATAAGGTCCAAAAAACTTGCCCACCTGGTGCTTGCCCTTGCCGCGCCCACTGGCTAAACGCGGATAGGGTTTATCTGCCGAAACAAAAATATAGACATAAGATTTGTCATCACGCAACATGATGTTATAGGGCGGATGATGCAGCTTGATCAGGTTCTGTTCCAGCAACAAGGCTTCAGTTTCAGAACGTACCACCAGGGTCTGGATATCATAAATCCGTGCCACCAAGGCCTGGGTTTTGGGATGATCCAGCGTTTTGACAAAATAGCTGGAGACCCGGTTTTTCAGGTTTTTGGCTTTACCCACATACAATAATTCACCGTCTTTGCCATACATCCGGTAGACCCCGGGCAGGCTGGTCATATTCGCCAGGATTTTTTCAATATGGGGGCGTGCGTTTTCGTTCACCTAAAGCCTATTTTTCACCTACAATCTGCAGATATATGTGATGATTGTTGCGTCATTTTCAAGCAAAAACACAAAATTCCCCTGAAGCTGCCACTTAATCTTAAAGTTCCTGTCGGGTTATCCCCCCAATCTATAATCCTCACGACATAAACTGATTGTTAAAAGCTATAAGTTTCAACCTTTAACTTTGTTATGCTCAAAAAGTCTAGTTTTGAGATGATTCGCATGACCCTGCAGCAATCGGGCATTCATATTGTTCAACCCTCCACCTCCACCCATCACCCGTCTGAACGTGCTCGCCTGATTGGTAAACCGCGTTTTCATTTCGAGCCGAGTAAGGTAATGCAACTGCTACGTGAACGGATTATTGGGCAGGATGCAGCCCTGAATGAAATTGAAAAAATGTTGCATGTGGTCAAGGCAGATTTTTCCAGTCCGGATCGCCCTTTGTCGGTTACCTTGATGCTGGGCCCTACTGGCGTCGGTAAAACAGAAACCGTGCGTCTGATTGCCGATGCGATCTATGGCCGCCCGGATGCCTTTTGCCGGATTGATATGAATACTCTGGCACAGGAACATTATGCGGCGGCTTTGACCGGCGCACCGCCCGGTTATGTGGGATCAAAGGAAGGTCACAGCCTGTTTGATGAAACTGCGATTGCCGGCAGTCATACCCGGCCCGGCATCATGCTGTTTGATGAACTGGAAAAAGCCAGTAACGAGGTGATTCGCGGCTTTATGAACGTGCTGGATACTGGCCGGCTGACATTGACAGCGGGCACCAAAACTATCGATTTTCGCAACTGCATGATCTTTATGACCAGCAATGTCGGGGCACAGGCGGCGCAGCAATATCTGAATAAACTCAGCTATCTGCCGGAAAAAATGCAGGCCCTTTGTCTGAAGCGCGTTCCCGTCCAGCACATCATTGAAAAAGTCATGCAGCGTAAATTCGACCCCGAGTTTCTCAACCGGATTGACCGCAGCCTGCATTATCAGGCGGTACAGCATGATGTCCTGCCACGTCTGGTCGAAATTGAACTGGATAAACTGAACAAGCGCTTGCAATATCAGCAACGCAGCGTGCATTTAAGCGCTTCAGCCAAAGCCTATTTCTATCAGGGTCATGATATCCGTTACGGTGCCCGGCATTTGGGCCGCAAGATGCGTACCGAACTGGAGCCAATTCTGGCGCTGTATTTTTTAAACCAGCCCGAGCAATTGAGCCTGCATCTGGACTGTGTCGATGGACAACTGGTGGTTCTGCCTGAGCAGGCAAAAGCTTAACTAAGTCAGACTCGATATCAGTTTTTATTCGGCTGAAGCGCCTGTATAAAAGCAGTCTGATCTTTGGGTGAAACCAATATAAATTTCTGCATGCCCGCATCTGTATAGTCAATTCGCAGACGCTTTAAGGATAAGGCTGGCGCAATGATAGAGTGGTCTGTGGGCTGAATGGATTGGATTTCACTTAACGGAATCTTCCAGCTTAACCACAGGCTTTTTATGGTCAACACCCCATTGTCTACCACATAGCGCGTACTCCACAGCGGCCACCATAAAATGATAATAGTCAGGACATAAACCGCAGTGTGCAGCGGATATTGCTGCATAGTGCCTTTGGCCTGCATGGTCAGCAGTAGTTGCAGCAACAGGCCACTCATACAAATCACAAAAGCCAGCAGCCACCAGTCTTTTTTAGAACGAAATACGTGCATCGATATCCCCCATATCTTGGTGCATGATCATCATAAACAATTCCATAGCAGATGACAGGGATTCAACCCGGCAGGATAGAAATTATTTTAAATCACACATCGACAGGATCGTTCTCATTTTCGATCTCATCAGAAAAGTTCAGCAACCCAAATGAACTACTGCGCTTTTATTTGGGTTGATTAAATACTATCAGCAAAGACCTGAAAGCCCTGCGCTCAGCATACTTCGAGGCTAAAAATGGTATGTTCAAGGATAGAAATTGACTGAATTGACAAAATTCCGCTAGAAATGCACCTTGAAAATCAGTCACCCAGCTCCATATCTATCAGGCTGATTGATAAAAAATAATGAATTGAAACAAAATCTTTGGTTCATCTGCTTTTAGAAAACTGAAAGGAAAAGTCATAGCGGTTCGAACCAATCCGGCAGAAATTGATGACCATTGCGTCACGGCTTGATACAACTTGTTATGTTCTTTTTGGATATAGTTATCGTAAGATTAGCGAAGTCAAAAAGTGCGCGGGACATGCGCACTTGCTTCACAACATCAACTTAGAAGTCCTCCAAAATAAAGGAGATCAGGGCATGATCCACGCTGGCAATGCCATTACCGTCCAAATGCTTGAGGACGGGATTGCAGAATTCCGCTTTGACTTACAAGGTGAGTCCGTTAACAAATTCAACCGTGCAACGATTGAAGATTTCAAGGCTGCTATCGAAGCCGTCTCCCATGCCGATATTCAAGGTCTGATTGTGACTTCAGGCAAATCTACATTTATTGTAGGTGCTGATATCACTGAATTCGGCGACAACTTTGCTCAGGGTGAACAAGCGATTGTTGACTGGGCAATGCCAGTACATGAAATTTTTAACAGCTTCGAAGACCTCGACATTCCTAAAGTGGCTGCCATTAATGGCATGGCACTGGGTGGCGGTTTCGAAATGTGCCTGGTGTGTGACTACCGTGTCATGTCAGAACAGGCACAAGTGGGCCTGCCTGAAATCAAGCTGGGGATCTTCCCGGGCTTCGGTGGTACAGTTCGTTTAAGCCGTCTAATCGGTATCGACAACGCGGTAGAATGGATGGCAATGGCCAATCCTAAGAAGCCAGCTGCTGCACTGAAAGACGGCGCAGTCGATGCTGTCGTTCCTGCTGACAAGCTACAAGATGCTGCACTTGATCTGGTAAAACAGGCGATTCATGGCCGTTTAGACTGGAAAACCAAGCGTCAGGAAAAACTCGATCCAGTTAAACTCAGCCCGATCGAACAGATGATGGCGTTTAACTCATCGAAAGGCATGGTTCTGGCAAAAGCTAATCCAGCTCAATACCCTGCACCAAAATTACTGCTTGATTCTCTTCAAGCGGGTGCGAGCCTGCATCGTGATGACGCGCTGAAAGCTGAAGCTGAAGGCTTTGCCAAAGCTGCGGTAACACCTCAGGCAGGTGCCTTGATCGGTTTGTTCCTGAACGACCAGATCGTGAAAAAAACCTCGAAGCGCTATGAAAAAGGTGCGCATCCAGTGAACCAGGCGGCTGTTTTAGGCGCGGGTATCATGGGTGGTGGTATTGCTTACCAGGCGGCAAGCAAAGGCACACCGATCATCATGAAAGACATCGGTAACCAGCAACTTGCTTTGGGTATGAAAGAAGCCAATGGTTTACTGACCAAACAAGTTGAACGTAAGAAGATGAAGCCTGCTCAAATGGGTGAAACTCTTGCGCGCATCCGTCCAACTTTAAGCTATGACGAGTTTAAAGAAGTGGACATCGTGATCGAAGCCGTGACTGAAAATCCAAAAGTTAAAGGCATCGTACTGAAAGAAACTGAAGCGAAAGTTCGTGAAAACACGATCATTGCATCTAACACTTCTACGATTTCAATCACGCGTCTGGCTGAAAATCTGGAACGTCCTGAAAACTTCGTGGGCATGCACTTCTTTAACCCGGTACACATGATGCCACTGGTTGAAGTGATTCGTGGTGCGAAGACTTCTGACGAAGCGATTGCAACCACAGTCGTTCTGGCTCAGAAGATGGGTAAAACACCAATCGTGGTCAATGACTGCCCGGGCTTCCTGGTGAACCGCGTATTGTTCCCTTACTTCGGCGCATTTGACCTGTTGCTTAAAGATGGCGCTGACTTCCAGCAAATCGATAAAGTGATGGAAAAATTCGGCTGGCCTATGGGCCCTGCTTACCTGATGGACGTGGTCGGTATCGACACTGGCGTTCACGGTGCAGAAGTGATGGCTGAAGGCTTCCCGGATCGCATGAAGCCTGACTACAAAGGCTCGATCCAAGTCATGTACGAAAACAAACGTCTGGGGCAAAAGAATGACGTTGGTTTCTACAAGTATGAACTTGACCGTAAAGGCAAAAAAGCCAAAGTGGTTGATCCGACTGCGTATGAGCTTGTAGCCTCTGTTGCAACTTCGGAAAAACGTGAATTTGACGCTCAGGAAATCATTGACCGTATGATGCTGGCTTTCTGTAACGAAACAGTTCGTTGCCTGGAAGACAACATTGTAGCGACTGCTGCTGAAGCAGATATGGCGATGATCATGGGTGTTGGTTTCCCGCCATTCCGTGGTGGTCCATGCCGTTACATCGATCAAACCGGTGTAGCTGAGTATGTTGCGCTTTGCAATAAGTATGCGCACCTTGGTAAAGCTTATGAAGCGCCAGAAATGTTGCGCGAAATGGCTGCTAACAACAAAAAATTCTACGGTTAAGGAGCAACGTGAATGGCTACTTTAAATCCACGTGACGTTGTCATCGTTGATGGCGTACGTTCAGCAATGGGTAAAACCAAAAACGGTATGTTCCGCAATGTACGTGCCGACTCGATGTCTGCTGAGCTTGTCCGTGCCCTGCTGGTACGTAACGAATTCGACCCGCATGAAGTTGAAGACGTAATCTGGGGCTGTGTGAACCAAACCCTAGAACAAGGTATGAACATTGCCCGTAATATCGCATTACTGGCAGACTTGCCGAAGACTGTTGCAGGTCAAACGGTGAACCGTCTTTGTGGTTCGTCTATGCAGGCGATTCACACTGCGGCTGCGCAAATTGCCACGAACCAGGGTGATATCTTCATCATCGGTGGTGTTGAGCACATGGGCCATGTGGGCATGATGCACGGCATCGACCTGAACCCTGAAGCGTCTAAGCATTATGCCAAAGCGTCGAACATGATGGGCTTAACTGCTGAAATGTTGGGTCGCATGAACGGTATTAGCCGTGAAGAACAGGATGCGTTTGGTGTGGAATCACATCGCCGTGCCTGGGCTGCGACTGAAAATGGCCTGTTCCAGAACGAGATCGTCGGCATTGAAGGTCATAATGCAGATGGCTACAAAATCCTGTGTGATATCGATGAAGTGATCCGTCCAGATGCGAACCTTGAATCGTTCAAATCTTTGCGTCCAGTATTCGATCCGAAAGGCGGTACAGTAACTGCGGCAACATCTTCAGCTTTGTCTGATGGTGCTTCTGCAATGTTGTTGATGTCTGCTGAACGTGCTCAAGCTTTAGGTCTTAAGCCACGTGCTGTAATTCGCTCTATGGCGGTTGCGGGCTGTGATGCGGCGATCATGGGTTATGGTCCGGTTCCGGCAACACAAAAAGCGTTGAAACGCGCTGGTCTAGCGATTTCTGATATCCAAACCTTTGAATTGAACGAAGCCTTTGCTGCACAAGGTCTGTCTGTTCTTAAAGGCTTAGGTATTTATGACAAGCAAGACATCGTGAACCATAACGGTGGCGCGATTGCATTGGGTCACCCATTGGGTTGTTCTGGTGCGCGTATCACAACAACATTGCTGAACGTAATGGAACAGCAAGATACGCAAATCGGTCTTGCGACGATGTGTATCGGCCTAGGTCAAGGTATTGCGACCATTATCGAACGTGTTTAATTCTTAAATACCAAGATCAAAAAAAACCCCGCTTTTGCGGGGTTTTTTTGTCCCTTAAAATTCCCCAATCCAAATAAAGCTACATGGCAATATTTCCTACATAGCAACAACGCTATAAACCTACTAAGGAAAAAGAAATGGGAAATTTAGCAATAGACTTTAACCATAAAGCTACTCTAGCAAGCTCAAATATGCCGACTTCGGTTGAGAGTTTAAATTTCAATAAATTAAAATTTAAATTAACATCAGGTAAAGAAGCAACCATGTCAAAAAAAGTTTGCGAATTTGCAGAGCAAGAATATAAACGTTTTCTAGCGTTAAAATATTTCTATCCAAAAGAAACGCTAGTACCTAATAAACTTGTTGATGAGTTTTGGCATGCTCACATTTTAGATACTCGAAATTACCACATGGATTGCTTGAAAATTTTTGGAGCTTATCTGCACCACTATCCATATTTTGGAATCCATGATGAAGTCGACCAACAAAATTTGAAAGATACTTTCCAGCGAACTAAAGAACTTTATGAAGTTTGGTTTGGCCCATACCCTGATTTCACAATTGAAGCACGCTGTGGTGATGATCACGCCTGTCACGCTCCTTCAAGCTGTGCATGTCGTGTACCTGGTGCATGTAAATAGCTTTTTATACTGGGCAGTATCACTGCCCAGTTGCCTTACATAAGGCTTCAATTGCTGTATCTATTTGTAAATCTAATTTCTTAGAAAATTTATTGTCTGTATTCTTTTCCCACTGCTTATATTCAAGAAAAAATATATATTTCTTCAATGCATCTTCTTTCTTAATGGTTAATGACCCTTGTTTTGCCCTCTGAATATCTTTTTTTAAGCGCTCATAAAAAGAAGTATCTTCATCGGAAAATGCATCGCTAAAAGCCTTTAAATTACCTGTATAAACTTCTTCAATTAAGTTTAAAAACTTTTCCAAATTAGGGTTTAAATTTAATTGATCTTTTTCATTATTTTCTAAATGCATTCATTTGTACCTGCATCAACCACTTTAGGATCTAACTTACCCCAGAGTGGATAATTAGTATTTTCAACTATGTACGTCGTAAAACATGTACATGTCTTATCAATACGTTCAGCATCCCATCTTTTCTTTTGCATAGCCAAATTTGCCTTACAATTAAGATCAAACTGCCTAACCTGCTTATCAGTCCAATTAGTTTGAATTTTCGAATAATTAATTTCAGTGGGTTTGAGAGCGTCTTTTATTTGATCTATGCCTACACCACCAGCAACCCCAATCAATCCAGCAATAACAAGAATTTTCATAAAACCTGATTTAGGTTTTTCTTTATTAATGAAAATTAATGGATTTTGGCAAGTACCACAATGATAAAGACCTTGATCACCAATTTGATTAAGTTTATTTACTGTATTACAAGATGAGCAAGTAATATATCCATTTGTTTGAAGGTCGCCCACTACAATCTCTAAAATAATTATTTGTTTTAAATAATTATAATTCTTAACTAGATGAAATGTTATCCCTTTGTAATTTCAGTTGAATAATCAACCAATAAAATCCTATTTATGAATCACTTAAATTTTATATATGTATGATCAAGCCTCTTTTTTTCCTATTTCCTTAAAAGGGTTTATATGAACATGCTTAAAACAATGATCGCGACTGCAATCGTAGCGACTTCTGCATCTGCAATGGCAACTGAAGCTCAAGTTGCGCCAGCAACTGTAGTAACCAAAACGACCCAAACAGTTGCCAAAGAAACTGCTGCACCTGTACAAGCGAAAGTTGAAGCTGCTCAAGCGACTGTTGCTGCAACTCAACAGGCAGCTGAAACTAAAGCTGAAGCAGTAAAAACAGAAGCGACGACTCAAGTAGAAACGGCTCAAGCTACAGCAGAACAACACGTTGAAGCTGCGAAAACTGAAGCAGTAGAAACCAAAGACACGGCTGCTGAAAAAGTAGAAGTAAAAGCTGAGAAAAAAGGCTGGTTCTCTTGGTTTAAAAAAGCGGCTTAAGCTTTTTAAAAGCATAAAAAAAGATGTCAGTCTGACATCTTTTTTTTGTTTTATGTAATCTCATTTAAGCTCAAGAATTTAAAAAAATCCTCAATCTTCTATTCAACCTTCTGCGCCAGCATGGTGGCAAAGTGCTGTTTAATCCGCTGACCCTGTGCATCGACACGATACAGCTCACCGATATCTTCATTGTATTTCACAATATTCCAGCCCTCATAATACCCTCGCAACTCCCCCGGCTGAAAAGCAAATGGAAAATCGGCTTGTGCCGGAATATCTGGCGTATCCATGGCACAAACAATCAGGTTATAGCCACCTGGCACGGTCGCCTGCTGCATCTGTGCAATGAGCGGTGGAATGGTTTTCGCCTCAAGGAACATCATCACTACAGTACAGTAGATAAAGTCATATTGGCCTGCAATGCTGGTATCCGTGTTAAGGTCGCGGCGCTGTACCTGCACATGATCAATCTGCTCGGTCTGCACGATCTGTCTTAAAGTCTGCAAACTGTTTTCGTTGACATCCCAGGCATCGACATTAAAGCCGTTCTGACTCAAATAAAGCGCATTACGCCCTGTACCACAGCCGACATCCAGCGCACGGCCACCTTTTAAATAGGGCATCGCTGCCAGTACTTCAGAATGGGTAGGATTTAACTGATATTTCTTGATGAAGTAATCCACAGGCTGGCAGTAAAAACGCAGCTGGCATTCGACATCTTCACTGGCAGAAACAATTTTGTGCCAGGCCTCAGGCTCAATAAATGGCGGTTGCTGCTCTGGCGTAAATACATGCTCGGATTGCACTACACCAGATTTTTCCAGCATGGCAAAACGCAACTCACCTTTTAATACTGTCAATTTTGCCCAGGTGCCGGCTTTGGTATTGTGCTGATTCTTGAAGCCCTGAGGAATACTCTGCTGGTTCCAGACTGGAAGTTCCTTATAACATCTCAACTGTTGCATAATTTTTTGCCCTCCATATCATCCATGCTCCGCCTGTCATTCTTTTGGCAGCGGTAATTAATTCAGCATAGCCTGTTCAAATCGGAATTGGAATCAGCGCCTGTTCGCGCTGTGCCGATGCAACAGCAAGATCAATACCAGTTTTCTATCAAAATAAAAAAGCTGCCTCTATTGAGACAGCTCGGTTGTATATCAATGAGGAATATGGCGATTCGATTAATGCAGCAGTTCCGACTTCAGCCAGCTGATGTATTTGTCCTGATCCATAAAATCCGGTGCGCTCCCCAGATCCAGACTGAAATACTGCTGATTGAACTGAATCACAATCTGTTCGGTATAGTGCCAGTCCTCGATCAGCGTGAAATATTGATTTAAGAACAATCGGTTCTTATCCCCGTTATTCATCCTTTGTAATTTTGGACATTTTTTATTTGCGACAAACTCACCGTACACCTGCTGAATATCAGCAAAAACCTGAATTGTTTGCATGACTCACCTGCTTAAATGTTATGTCGTGATCTGTGCGACCCCTTCAATTTAGCAAGAGAGTTTGAACAGCAGATGACAGTCCTATGGCAGCCCTGTCATCTAAGTCAGGCTACAACTTGTTTTCAACTGCTTTCTGGTTGGCAGTCGCCACTCGTTCCGTCTGCTTATTCAGATGCAGCATTTCTTTATACAGCGCATTAAACTCTTGCACGGCTTTATCATCATAGAACATAAAGGTATTATTTTTCTTTTGCCATTTATGCTTTTTCAGTATTGCAAATAAGGCATCGGCCTTGGCCAAAGTCTGTTTTTCAATTTCAAAAATGACATGTGCATTACTATTTTGCTGACTGTCTTTCAGGGTCAGGCTCAGTTGCTGGCGATAACGGTTTTTAATATCCAGTTGCTGTGCCTTGTCGATCAGCTCGGCATCGCGCTGCTGGATTTTCTGCTGATAGCTGTTCACAATTTGATGGACTTGCTTGAGCATCGCTTCCGTTTCTTTATAGCCTTGTGCCTGATCCTTGGCCAAGCGGTCGATATTCAGAAAATTCTGCCAGTTGGCGGCTTTTAAGTCGCGTAGATACTGATTGCGTTCCTCGGCACTGTCGCGCAATTGCCCCAGCATAAATTCTGCCATGATGGCATAGTCACCATCCAGACGGTCATCCTCAAGTTCAATCTGAATTGGTTTAGACCAGTCCTGTGCCTGCTGCGCAATGCTCTCGGTTTTTTCTTCGAGCACGGTTTCATATTCGAGCAGCTCGGCCTGATGTTTTTGCTGAACCGAATTCTGATAAAACAGCCCAATAAAAATTGCCAGTGTCACAGCGGCTACAATCATAAAAACACGCGGCATGTATACGCTCCAGCTCTGTCAGTCAGATCTTGTTGATTTACATCCACTATGCTTATTTTTTAAACACAATTCAAGGCATTTGATTTTTCCAATAATATGTCTAGCTTAGACAGAAATTGCTCCTCTCACAAAGCCACCCTTTCCCAGAACACTATTTTGTCGATCTCGTTGCATGACAGCTTGAATAAGCTTGTTAAACAAAATTATCTAGACCGACAGGCGCACATTATGGGGAATTAAATGGCAGGCTCAGATTCAGCCGGTTCGGATCGAATTGTTCCCGAACAATACTCACATTGGTGGCATCGCGGTTAATTCCAAAAGGTTGCAGCAGTACATATACCCCATTTCTTGGGTCTGAAGACTGCAAGCCCTGTGCGATGGCCAATACATATTCGCGAAACACCACAGGCAAGCTATCCAGATCAGGATCGGCAGGTGCACGCATCACATCAATATTCGCCACTACGTCGCCGTCCACGCTATAGGCTTGAATTTCACGTTCAATTTTCATCAGGCGCATTTGCAGGGCCTTACGCTGGCTGTTCTGCTCCTGATAAGGCAACATTTTTTCAGTCACGGCGCGCAGTTCCGGTTCCGCCATGACGGTCAGAGTCGGCAAGACAACAGAATCAGCAGCAGGCGCAGCATGGCTTAATATCGGCAGGCTAAAAGCAGTACAGGCCGTAAGAAAGCCGAGTTTAATTGGTGTTAGGAGATTCATCATTTTCACCCTCGTTTGGAAAAGGGAAAGCGTCAAAGCTAAATCTTACAAATAATGCTAGTGCCTATTGTTAAGTTTGATAAACGGTCAATGATGCATAAAAAGGCAGGAAACTGGGAAAAGAAGGAATTAAAAAGACTGAAAAATAAAAGAGAATGCTGATCTAGCTTTGGTGCAGGCAAAAAAAAATCCCCAAACCAAGTTTGAGGATTTTTTGAATATGGTGGCGAGACCCAGGATCGAACTGGGGACACACGGATTTTCAATCCGTTGCTCTACCTACTGAGCTATCACGCCGATGCGGTGTATTAAGCCGTATCTGGCCTCATTAGTCAATCAAAATTATGAAAAAAATATTTGAGTGGCTGATTTTTGGCCTAAAAAAAATCCCTGATGGGATCAGGGATTGAAAACTTTGAAATCGTTTTAAAATATGGTGGCGAGACCCAGGATCGAACTGGGGACACACGGATTTTCAATCCGTTGCTCTACCTACTGAGCTATCACGCCGATGTCGCGTATTAAACAGTTTCAGCTGTAAATCGTCAAGAGCAGAGAGAATAATTTTCATCAAATGTTTACTTTTCCATCAACTCGCATCAATTTGAGTCATAAATCGAACAGTGTTTACCAAAGACCTCAGTAATAAAACAGATTTAAGCGCTTATTTACATAAAAAAGCAGCCTAATGACTGCTTGATATTGCTCTATCTTCAGATTTTTTCCAGATTGGCGAGACAACGATGAATGGCCCCACAGCCTGGGACGAAATTTTTCACGCCTTTTTCTTCTTCCATGCGGCAGACTTCGCTGACCAGCCTTTCTGCCACACCACGACCGCGATTGGCCGGATGTACCACGATATTTTCCAGAATCCGGCTTTCACCCTGTCCGGTGCACCAGATTGCCCCAATAATTTTGCTATTAAATTCTGCGCTATAAACTGAGGTATACTGTGCAAGGTTTTGCTCTAGTTGTTCCATGGCATCTGCCCCGTCACTAAATTCAGGGCTCGTGTCATACAGTCGCTCAAGCTGGCTGCGCACTTCGTCATTTTCTAAAGAAGTATAAGCATGTACGGTGATAGGCATTGATAAACCCTCCTGAGCAATCTAATATGCGGTGACTTCGTCACGGCGAAAATATTTTCTACATCAATCATTTTGACGTATTTGAGGAACGTGTCTATGACAGATCGTATCAGTGAAGTGGTAAGAAATACCAACGAAACCAAAATTCGAGTTCGTTTGAATCTCGACGGTACTGGTCAAGGCACCTTAAACACGGGTATTCCCTTTTTAGATCATATGATTGATCAAATCAAGCGTCATGGCCTGTTTGATATTGATATTCATTGTGATGGCGATCTGGAAATCGATGACCATCATACTGTGGAAGACTGCGGTATTACGCTGGGTCAGGCATTTGCACAGGCATTGGGCGATAAAAAAGGCCTGAAACGCTATGGTCACTTCTATGCCCCGCTGGATGAGTCTTTGAGCCGTGTCGTAGTTGATCTGTCTGGCCGTCCGGGCCTGTTTATGGATATTCCATTTACCCGTGCCATGATCGGCCGTTTTGATGTGGATTTATTCTCTGAATTTTTCCAAGGCTTTGTAAACCATTCCTTGATGACTGTGCATATCGATAACCTGAAAGGCAAAAACAGCCATCACCAGATCGAAAGCGTATTTAAAGCATTTGCGCGTGCGCTGCGTATGGCCTGTGAAGTGGATCTACGTGCTGCCAATACGGTAGCTTCAACCAAAGGTACACTGTAATGACCCGTATTGCCCTTCTTGATTATGGCATGGGAAATTTGCACTCTGCGGCAAAAGCATTAGAACATGTCGGTGCCACGGTTGATGTGACCAATGATCCAAAACTGATTGCGCAAGCAGACAAGATTGTCTTTCCAGGTGTCGGTGCCATGCGTGACTGCATGCAAGGCATGCACGAAGCCGGGATTGATGAAGTGGTACGTAATGCCGTATTTAACAAACCGGTACTGGCCATTTGTGTCGGCATGCAAGCCTTGATGCAGCATTCGGAAGAAAATGGCGGTACCGATGCACTGGGTATTTTCGAAGGTGCGGTCAAGCATTTTCCGGAAATGGCGGGCTTAAAAGTGCCGCATATGGGCTGGAACCAGGTACATCAGGCCGATCCAGAGCATCCAATGTGGAACAATATCGAACAGGATGCGCGTTTTTACTTTGTGCACAGTTACTATGTAGAGCCACAAGATTCAGACTTAGTAGCAGCTACTTGTACCTATGGCATTGAGTTCTGTACTGCAATTCATAAAGAAAACCTGTTTGCGACCCAGTTCCATCCGGAAAAGAGCCATACCGCCGGTTTGCAGTTATTGAAAAACTTTGTGGATTGGGAAATCTGATTTTCCTTTCGTCCCAAAAAGCTCGCAAATTGCGGGCTTTTTTATTGATTATTTTTTACACTTTTCATTTATAAAAAACCCCTTTATCATAGACTTACTTATAAAAAATCTAATGAAAACAAAGGAAAAATAATGAGTAATACAATTCAGGATTCGGGGTGGAATGCATCAGGACGTTTTGGGCGACGTTCGTATATCGCATGGAATATGCTGCTGGGTTTTTGCTTTATGATCATCGGGATCATTGCTGCTTTCATTTTACCTGGAATGAGTCCAGAGACTTTAGATGGTAAAATGTCCATGCCTTTAATGGTGCTGTTGGTTTTGATCTACGGCGTTGCGATTTATTTTAGCGTGATTTTTTTAATTCGTCGTTTACATGACCGTAATCATAATGGCTGGCTTTCTTTACTGATTTTTGTGCCGGTCGTAAACCTTGTCTTTACACTTTACCTGTTATTGGCACCCGGTCACAACGAAAGTAATGAATATGGCCCTCCACGCACGACACGTGGCTGGGAAACGCTTTTGGTGGTGCTGTATCTGGTACTCGCGGTTATTTTGGCCGCCTTTGCTGTCCCTGCTTATCAGAATTATGTTGAACGTGCTCAACAGGCGCAGATGGAACAGAGTAGCTATCACACTGATTAAACCTATTTAAATTCTGCATAAAGCCCATTCTTCATGGGCTTTATTTTTGCCTAGAACAGGAAAAGTGATTAAGCTGAACGCATTCATTTCATGATTGAAGCTTATGCAACAGCTGCTGGATACTTTACCAAGCAAGGAACAAATTCAGACCTTTCCTGTATTTAAAAATCTTCCGATGCAACAGATTCAGGTGATTAATCGTCTGGAACAGTGTCATGCCCTTGCACAGGAGCTAAAAAGCCATGCAGTCCTGGGTTTCGATTCTGAATCCAAACCGACCTTTAAAGTTGGTGAGGTTTCTACCGGGCCACATCTGATTCAGCTGGCCACTTTAGATAAAGCCTATTTATTTCAAATGAATGATTCGATCTGGGATTTTCTTAAACCGATCTTTGCCAGTCGCGAGCAGATCAAGGTCGGTTTTGGCCTGAAAAATGATGCGCACCTGTTCCGTAAAAAAGGCATTGAACTGAATAGTGTGATTGAACTGTCCAAATGTTTTAAAGCTTTTGGTTTAAACAATCCGGTCGGATTAAAAAATGCCATGGCTTTGCTATTTCAAGTAAATTTTCCTAAATCCAAACGGATTAGTACCTCGAACTGGGCCAGCAAGAAGCTCAGCCCGGCACAAATTGATTATGCAGCCGCAGATGCCTACACGCCCGTGCTGGTATTTGAAGAATTGTTGCGGCGGGGTCTCTTACCCAAAGAGATTCCCAATACTTCACTGAAATTAAGAATCCGTCCTTCATCGACGGCTTAAGTGCTTGCATGGCCTGCTGGTACTGGCAACTTGATGTACGCATGAAAGCTGTGATGAACGCGGTCGATGAGAGAGCTGTGACTTTAGTAGATCTTACAGCTTCGATTATCGACCCGCTCAGTACACGACCCGTTGTGGAACATCTGATCGCCATTCAAGAGACGGATCACTAAAACCATTAAAATAAATTACCTCACTGCTACCTATCTATGGACAGGTTTTCTTTATTCATACCGTTTAAGAGTTAGAAATTTCGACTTTATTTGCTAAGATGAATACACTCAAATTCATTCTAAAGATTAAGCAAGGAGCGAAAGCATGCTGATCATCCCTGCAATTGACCTGAAAGATGGCAAATGTGTCCGTTTAAAACAAGGTCGTATGGAAGACGATACCGTATTTTCAGACGATCCGGTCGCAACAGCACAGCATTGGGTAAATGAAGGCGCTCGCCGCTTGCATTTAGTAGATTTAAACGGTGCTTTCGCAGGTACGCCAATCCATAAACCAGTGGTTGAAGCCATCGTCCGATCTCAACCTGATTTGCCGATCCAGATTGGTGGTGGTATCCGTTCTCTGGAAACCATTGAGCATTATCTGCAAGCCGGTGTTTCTTTTGTGATCATTGGCACCAAAGCAGTTCAGGATCCTGAATTTGTTGAAGAAGCATGTCGAAAATTTGCCGGTCATATTATTGTTGGGATTGATGCCATGAATGACATGGTGGCAACAGATGGCTGGGCCAATGTGACTGATGTTAAAGCCACTGATCTGGCGAAACGTTTTGCCGATGCGGGCGTGTCGAGCATTGTCTATACGGATATCGCGCGTGATGGCATGATGCAGGGTGTGAATATTGAGCAAACCGTGAATCTGGCACAATACTCAGGTTTGCCTGTGATTGCTTCAGGCGGCGTGACCAATCTGGATGATGTACGTAACCTGAAAGATCAACCGGGTATTTTAGGTGCAATTACCGGCCGTGCGATTTACGAAGGTACATTAAGCTTGCGTGAAGCACAATTGTTGCTAGATGAGCAACAGGCGCTATAATTAAGCCTGCTGTAAAAGAGGTCTTCGGACCTCTTTTTTATTTTTTTAATTTTCTGATCTCTTGGCATGTCTACCCTTATTTCCAAAAATCACTCCGGCTGAATGGTGAAAGCGCCGCAACTCGCCTTGATCCTGATCACCATTATCTGGGGTGGCAGTTTTATTACCGTGCAATACGGGCTGAACTTTAGCAGTCCGATTATGTTTGTCGGCCTGCGTTTTGCTGCAGCAGCCCTTGCCGTCACCCTGATTTCCCTAAAGTCGCTAAAAGGCATGAACCTGAAAGAGGTGTTCGCTGGCGCGGTAATTGGGATCATGATCGCCATTGGCTACGGCACTCAAACTGTGGGCTTGCAGACCATCAGCAGCAGCGAATCGGCTTTTTTAACCGCCTTGTATGTTCCACTGGTTCCAATCCTGCTCTGGTTAATGTTCCGTAAAAAACCGCATGTCATGACCTGGATCGGAGCACTGTTTGCCTTTATCGGTCTGGTGTTTTTGACAGGAAATGGCTTTGCTGCGATTCAGCTCAGTTTCGGGCAAACCCTGACTTTGCTCGGTTCGATTGCGATTGCGCTGGAGATTATTTTTATCAGCCATTTTGTCGAGCAGGTGAATGTACGCCGGGTCACCGTGCTGCAACTGATTTTTGCATCCCTGTTCTGCTTTATGATCGCACCTGTTTTAGGTGAATCTCAGCTACCTGAATTCCACTGGCATCTGGCAGGGATTTTAGTCGGTTTGGGCATTGCCAGTGCCTTGATTCAACTGGTGATGAACTGGGCGCAGCGCATGGTCGACCCATCACAGGCAGCGATTATCTATGCCGGCGAACCGGTATGGGCAGCCCTGTTTGGCCGTCTGGCCGGAGAACGTTTACCGTCACTGGCTTTATTAGGCGGATTGCTGGTGGTACTGGGCGTGATTGCCAGTGAATGGAAACCGAAGTTTTTAAGAAAACAACCAACAGAAGAATTAAAGCAAGATCTTTCTTAATTCCGCTAAATCCCCCTGAAAAAGAGGGATTTTTTTCTCTAGGGAAATACGGCTAAAATTATTTGCTATACATCGGTCTATTGTCATTTAAGCGCATGATGCCGCGAATCGCCCGATACACAATCCAGATCCAGGCCAAAACCACCACCACTAAACAGAACGCGGATGCACCAAATGCGACCCCTGCAAACAGGTTAGGATCTTCACCGGTAAAGAACAAAAAGAAAAATGGAATAAAGGCGACGATATTCCAGAACAGATACCACCAGAAACTGCGGATCTGCCAGGTAAAATGGCTTTCAAAGATGGAACCGCGCACATCGTGCCGTTTCACATAGTTAATGATCAACGCCACAAGAGCCAGCAGGCCAGCACTAAAAATGGCCACAATATATAAAATGTACAGTGCAAAAGTCAGTGTGCGGTTTGAATCTTTATCAATGGAATAGTTCACGTCCCCTCCTAGTACTTCCCCCTAGATATTTAAACTATTCAATGGGGAAATTAGCCATATAATCAAAATGATGTTAAAGACTATGGTACAAAAATATATCTGCCGGAAAGGTTGTTTTTGTGTTTTATGCCGTAATTTCTGCTGTGCCAGCCATGCTGCTGGCCAGCCGCCCAAGAAAGCCACCAGATGCAGAGTATTTTCCGGAATACGGCGATTACCCAGCTGTGCCGCTTCCTTATCTTGCGCATAGAGCCAGTAGCTGAGCGCATTCATCAGGCTGACCAGCAACAACACCAGTCCACTCAGTAAACTACCCAAGGTCAAAGCCACCAGAAAAAGAATATAGAGCACACAGGCAATCTGCATCGGCTGTAATTTCTGTGTCTGCTGCGACTTGGACGGTTTGAATTTTACTTGCAGACTTTTGGCTTGTGCTGCTTTCAGGTACATCACCTGCTGCGCGCGATAACGGCCGCGTTCATCCAGAATGACCAGATAATCCAGCGCACAGCCCACGATTGGACGTGGGCCAGGCTTGGCAAAATCCTTGATATGCAGAAATACGCGATCTTTGGCGGGGTCACTGGGCTGAATGAAACCATAGCCCTGATCATCAAACCATTCCACCAAACGTCCCTGATCGCGCATATCCCTATCCCTTTTGATTTGATTGTTTAAGCGGTGACGAATTTTAAGCGTTCAATTAGCATATTACGCATTTCATCCGGATTTTTTTGCAAAATATCTTCGCCAGTACGGCCTAATGCTGCATTACGCTGTGCTACCTGCAGACGCATCATCCAGAACCGTCCCGCAGCCATAGCCAGATATAACTCCAGGCAGGCGCGTTCATCACTGGTTAAAGGACGAATCGTTTCATAGGCATTTAAAAAAGCAATCGCTTTTTCTTCATTTAAGACCACGTCAGGATATTCGGTACAGAAGTCATTTAAAGTGATGGCGATATCAAACAACCATTCATCTTTATTCAGCTCATAAAAATCCAGAATGCCATTCAGCTGATCGCCTTCAAATAAGGTATTGTCACGGAACAGATCTGAATGAATAAAACCGCGTGGACGGTCCGGATATACCGCCGTCAACGCCTCATATAAACCTAATAATTTGCCAAGCAAGACTTTATCAGCCGGACTTAAACTTGGTTTGATTTCTTGAGAAACGGCCAGCCAATAGGCATGATCACGCACAAAATTACGTTCTAATTTAAAGTCTTTGAGTGCCACATGCATTTTCGCCTGAGCGATGGCAATTGCCTCAACTTGCCCAATGGTAGATGGCATGGGATGTTCACCCATCAGGCGCGGTGCAATCTGTGCCGGTTTATCTTTAATGCTGTGAATCGCTTTGCCTGAATGCGATAAAGGCACCGGAACAGCCAACCCGGCCTGCCCCAGATGTTCCAGAACCGGAACCAGTTCGCCTGCCGCCTGCTCATCCATATCTTCAAATACGGTCAGCACATATTGCTGGTCTTCGCAGACTAAAAAGTAGTTGGTATTTTGAATACCGCCTTGAATGGGAATCAGATCAATCACCTTTAAACCATAAGGCGCCGCAAAATCCTGAACTTCCTTTAAAGTCAAAGTGGTATAAACCGACATAGAAAACCTGCGAAAAAACTTACATAATTTTGCTAGAATACCGTTTCCATCTGCCAAGGTGTAGCGCTTGCGTGGGTGAGTTTCATAATCGGCTGTAATAATTGGAAAAATTTATGCTAGCTAAACGTATTATTCCTTGTCTGGACGTGGATAACGGCCGCGTGGTCAAGGGTGTCCAGTTCCTTGATATTCGTGATGCGGGTGACCCGGTCGAAGTGGCGCGCCGTTATAATGAACAAGGTGCCGATGAAATTACTTTCCTTGATATTACCGCTACACATCATGGACGCGACACGACTTACCGCACAGTAGAACGCATGGCTGAATCGGTTTTTGTACCTCTGACTGTCGGTGGCGGTGTACGTAAAGTCGAAGATATCCGTCTATTACTCAATGCCGGTGCAGACAAAGTCAGCATCAACTCGGCTGCGATTTATAATCCCGAGTTTGTGCAGGAAGCGTCTCAACGCTTTGGCGCGCAGTGCATCGTGGTTGCAATTGATGCCAAAAAAACTGGCGACCACAAATGGGAAATTTTCACCCACGGTGGCCGTAAAGAAACCGGGATTGATGCGATTGAATGGGCTGTGAAAATGGCTGACTTCGGCGCAGGTGAATTACTGATTACTTCGATGGATGCAGATGGCACCAAAGCCGGTTACGACATTGCCCTGATGCGTGCCATCAATGACCGCGTCACGGTACCGACGATTGCTTCTGGTGGTGTGGGTAATTTACAGCATTTGGCGGACGGCATTATCCATGGTGGTGCTGATGCAGTACTGGCAGCTTCAATTTTTCATTTTGGCCAGCACACCATTCCGGAAGCCAAAGCCTATATGGCAGCCCAAGGTATTGAAATGCGCCTTTAAGCCGTTTTAGATGATGATTTAATTAAAGAGTGTTTTTATAAACACTCTTTTTTTATGCCTTAAATAAAACAACACAGCAAATACGGGACAAAAAAAAGGAGTCTTTCGACTCCTTATAAAACCAAGATAAGACTACAGCACTTGGTATTCAAAATAACTCATTACACCCAGAAACATTATCAGTATGAGGCTTTGCTCACCGACAGGAGCAAATATAAGTGAAATCCACAGGACAATATTGACAATACAATCGTATTTTATTGACAAATCACGACAAAGCCCTATTTTACTCCATAACCTGCGTATTTAACTGCTTCATTACCGTATTTTTTGCAGTATTTTTTGTCATTTTAGAGGAAGCATCGGCCGATTTAACCGGAAAATATTGCGCTGCCCAGCGGTTCAGTTTTTCCGAGATCGGTGCAGGCAAGCTCAAACCTAAAGGATTCTGTTCCTGCAAATCTGCCGAGGAAATCACCCGGGTCCCGAGTAGATAGTCAAACCAGGGCTTGGTGACGCACCAGTTGGCATCCTGATTACTATTCATATGATGATCATAATGCCAGGGTAATTTCTTTTTGGCCCATTCCGGTTCCAGATGAGCCCGGCGATGTAAATAATAATAGTTGCCTGCACTATACAGGGCGGCCAGTGACATGCCTTTGGAGAAGGGATAAAAACTGAGTCCAAAGACGGTCGCAACGACTGCCAGTGAGGCAATTTCATTGCGGGTACGCCAGTTGTCCAATCCTTCTACATAGCCGAAATCGGAAAATTCCGTTTTTCGCACAATCCGGTGATGCTCCCAATGTGAGCGCATACTCTCGGGTACCGGACTATAACGGCTCTGTCCCGGCTGGTGAACACCATGCAATACATATTTATGTGCAAACCATTCAAATCCATTTGCGACGACAAGTCCTGCCAGAAAACCTTTCCACATAATCTTTTACCTCTTGGTCTATTTTTAATATAGGCTAAATAAAAGACTAGATATTGACCAAAATATTCAATATGATTGACAAAATACGACAAAATAAAAGAATTAAAAATGCTGGTTCTAAAAAACTACGTAGGTTCAGTATACGGTGGTTTAGGACATTTACTTTTGGACTATTATCAGTTGAAACAGCTTGAAGTCCCTGAGAAATTATTGGCCATTCAAAATCTGGAACGCTTTGATTTCGCCTTGTGGCGTGATCTGTTAACGACACTTGATCAACAGCTGCAACGACCGGCTTTAGGCTTGGAAATCGCCCAACTGGTTGAAGCTAAACACCTCGGTATTATTGGCTATCTGGCACTCTCAAGTGAGACCTTGGGTGAAGCCTTTATGCGCTATCATGATTATCATCGTCTGATTTATGATGGCGGCCCACTTCAGCTGCAATGGCAAGGCGATTATCTGTCGATTGGCTGGGTTGAAGTTCCCTTTCATCTGAATACCCAACTGACCGATGAAATCGCGATTGCGCTAATGACGGAATTCGTAAAAGCTAATGTTCAGAACCCGCACGTGGTTCAGTTATATGAAGTGCATTTCCAGCATGCAATGCCTAAAAATATTGTACTCTATGAGCAGTATTTCGGCTGTAAAGTCCGATTTTCTCAAGCCAGAAATCAGGTATTAATGCATGTCAGTGAACTGTCCAGACCACTGAAACAGGGCGACCAGACCTTGCAAAAACTGCTGATGCAACAGGCCAAAGCATTATTAGAAAAATTCCCGTACTCCACTCTGGTAGATCAGCAGCTGCAACAGGCGATTCTAATTGGCCTGCAAAAAAACCTGTTCCAGATCAAACATATTGCCGAGCAGATGAATTTTTCCGTGCGTCAGTTACAACGCCATTTACAAAAACAGGGCAAAACTTATCAGCAATGTATGCAGGAGATTCGCTGCATGCTGGCTATGCAATATCTGAAAGATCCGCACTTGAGTTTGCAGGAGACTGCCATGTTACTGGGTTATTCTGAACAAAGTGCGTTTCAGCGTGCCTTTAAGCAATGGACCCAGCTGACACCGCAGCAGTGGCGCCAACAGAATATGCCAGCTGCTTAAACTACCAGCATGTTCGTTTGATATACGGGCTTCAAGCAGGGTTGACGATTTTAATCCCTGTCCCCTATCACCTGATGATAGATAGAAAAATAAGGAATTAAAATATGGGTAGATATCTTCCCGAATTGCTCGGCACGTTCTGGCTGGTGTTTGGAGATATTGTGGGAGCAGAAAATTAGGCTTTTTAATAAAAACCCTCTAAAAAGCCAGGATTTCCAAATACCATTTTTCTGCATGTTTCACATGGAGCATGCAGATCATCGCGCTTAAAAATGCTTATAAAAATGGATTTTCAATTTCATCCAGATCATCACGCTGAATTTTTTCTGGCAAGTCCTGCGTGTTTTCCAGTTGTTGTACCACATCATTCAGAAAAGCCTGCAAGGCTTTGGCCACTTTCAGTCCCTGCTGATCCTTGGTGATTTGCAAGTTGCCATACAGGCTGACGCAGTCCAGATCATTTTCCAAAGTCAGATCATGAATGGCATGGGATTCGCTGCCATTTTCAAACGCTTTAAACATATCTTCTTCACCTGTCTTTGTTATTTGTCCATGAACGTCTGATGTCGATGCTACCCGAATCCCAGTTTTTTCAGCAAGCTTATTTCAACAGCTGCAAAATATATTGCAACAAGGCATCAATCAGCTGTTTCACGATGGCATCTTGCGTCGCGTTGTCTATCGTGCCGCCAGTCGCAGAGGAGGTCGAACTGCTTGAACCGGAAGACTTAAACTCGCGTTGCAGTGCCTGCAGGTTTTCTTCGGAAACCTCTTCGGCACACTGGCTTTCTGCATCCCAGTTGGAATATTCGATTTTCTGGTTGGCTTTTACGGCATTTCCGGTCAGTGGCAGCTTATAGGTATTGCGTTTCTGTTCTTCGGTAAGCTGCGGGAATAGGTTAATTCCGAGCTGTTCTTCCAGATAGCAGACACTGACAATACGCACTTTGAGCGAATTATCATTCGGTGCATAGTAAGCACCAATGGCACCGGTTTTCGGCATATAAACTGCCTTATAGACCGCGGTCGGCACAATCACGCCATTGCCAATGGTTTTCAGCTTCTTCCCGGCAAAGACCGGCCCGGTCACCACATAGACATCCTGTTTCTGCTTGGTCACAATGGCACGGGTGGCTTCTTCCAGCTCACGCCAGACTTGCTGATTATTCTTGGGCGCTTGCGGCACCATATTGGCCAATGAAAAACTGTCAGACTGCGCAGCCTTGTTAGGCATATCCGCATTCGGTGCCATATGACCACGGTCATAACCTGAACCGCGATAATCCGCCAATGTGGCACGATGCTTCGCACTGACCCGATCTTCTTCATGGAAATTATCTTCACGGGGAATTTTCTGGCTTAAGCGTGCTGGCGTTAAGGCTTCTGCAACCCAAAGTGGCGTTTTAGATACCCCGGAATAACCGACATTAAAGCCATTAAAACACAGTGAATAGCTGTCTTTTTTCAGACTGTCTTTCATCGAATATGGCGGCACATCCCGATAAAATTGGTTCAGACAGGCAGAATCACTGGAAGAGGATAGTGACACCCACTGACTGATTTTTTCCTGGCCAAAAGCGATGGCGAAGCTACTCGAAGCCACCACGCCCAGAATGACTTTAATACTATTATCATTTAAAAACTGAAAAAAAGAGTTCTTGGATTTACGCTGCTTCTTGGCCATTCTTACACGTACTTTTTAGATCAATACAGATTTTGACCGAGCTTAACAAGCTGTATAAGTGAAGTATATCTTGGCTCTACCATTCGTTTACTAAATAAACAATAAGTATCTAAAACCCCAGCTAGTTGTAACAAACTGTCTAATTTTATTTCTTTTTAAATGAGGTTTCTCGGTGTTTGCGTAGCTTTGTTTGGCCCAGTGGATTGAGTATGTAAAGCTAACGGCCTATCTCAATTCGTAAAATTATTAGCAATGGTGTCAATCATGAATTCCAAACTCTCTAAAGCATTAGGTTTAGGATTATTCACAAGTGTGATCAGCGTAGCGGCATTTGCCGAGCCACCAGTTCAACCAGGTGAAACACTTGAAAGCTTGTCTAAAGCTAAAATTAGTACCAAGGTGAATGGTCAGGAAGCCTCTTTAGAAAGCTTGGTGAATTCTGGTCAGATCCGTCTGGTCGATCCGCGTGCAGCAGCACCGCAACCAGCCATGCCAAACACACAAGCACCAATGCCCAATGATCCAGCAATGACTCAGGCACCAAATTCAGGTACTGTTTCTCCTCAACCACCTGTCACAGAACCAGGTATGAATGAAGCAGAGGTGCCGGCCAATCTGGTTGAACCAGCCACTGAATCAGAAGTAGAAGCCAGCACGTCTATGACGACGCCTCAACAACAACCAACACTGGAAGAACAACAAGCAGCTGTACCAGCAATGTCTGAAGAGCAACAGCAAGCAGCTATTGCTTCAGAACAACCGATGCCTGAAGCACAGCAACAAGCGGCTGTGACTGAAGCAGATGTGAGCAATGAACAAACTGAAATTGCAGCTCAATCTGATGCAGAGCCAGTACTGATGGAAGAACCTTTGAATGCTGCGCCTGAAGTGCCGGCTGCGGTAGAACTCGAACAATAATCTGAAACTCATTTATTTATTGTTTCTCTCATAAAAAAACCAGAGTGTGCCTCTGGTTTTTTTTATGCTTTTTATTTTATTTACATCTGAATCTGGGTGCCCAGCTCGACCACACGGTTGGGTGGAATTTGATAGAAATCACTGACCGGACTGGTATTGCGCTGCATAGAAATAAACAGCTTTTCCCGCCACGGTGCCATGCCCTCACCCACAGTATGCATAATCCGTTCACGTGAAATAAAGAAACTGATCTGCATCAGGTCATATTCAAAATCCCATTGCTCATAGGCCTGTTGTAAAGCTTCCGGAATATTCGGCTGATCCTTAAAACCATAATAGATAAACACCCGGTAAAAATGCTCACTCAGTTTTTCCAGTTCAATCCGGTCCTGCCTGTCAACAAAAGGAATATCCCGGGTAATCACCGTCAACATGATATTGCGTTCATGCAAGACCTTATTGTGCTTAATATTATGCAACATGGCATGCGGAACAATATTTGGTGTACCGGTCAGGAAAATGGCATCGCCTGGCACAAACTTGGTGCCTTCCCCCATCGAAATACTTTTAATAAACAGATCAATCGGCAAGGCATCCTGTTCCAGCCGGTTCAGTACCAACGCACGCCCGTCTTTCCAGGTCATGAGAATCGTAAACAGTACCGCACCAATCAGAATTGGCACCCAGCCACCCGAAGCGATTTTCAAGGACGTTGAGGCCACAAAGACTAAATCCAGTGCCAGGAATGGTACAGCAAATAAAGCTACTTTCCAGACCGGCCAACGCCAGAAGCCATAGGCCAGAATCGAGATCAAAATGGTGCCGCAGAGCATGGTCATGGTCACCGCAACGCCATAAGCACTGGCCAGATTGGCACTATTTTCAAACAGTAAAATCAGGATCAGCACCGAGATAAACAACATCCAGTTAATGAAAGGCAGATAAATCTGGCCACGCTCCAATGCAGAGGTATGCTTGACTGACAGGCGCGGCAAATAACGCAATTGAATGGCTTGATTGACCATAGAAAATACCCCAGTAATGACCGCCTGTGAGGCAATCACCGCCGCTGCAGTCGCCAGTCCAATCATCGGAAATAAGGCCCAGTCTGGCAGCAGCATATAGAAAGGATTCGCCAGAGCTTCAGGACTACGCAGTAACAAGGCGCCTTGCCCGGCATAATTCAGCAATAAACATGGCAAGACAATAATGAACCAAGCCAGACGAATCGGCAGACGGCCAAAATGCCCCATATCGGCATAAATCGCTTCACCACCAGTCATGGTCAGAATGACCGCCCCCATGGTCAGAAAAGCCACATAAGGCTGGTCAACTACAAAATGATAGGCCCAGTAGGGATTCACCATCCAGAGTACAAATGGGGTCTGAATAATACTCCACAAACCAAAACCGCCAATCGACAAAAACCAGAGCATGGTTAAAGGCCCAAAAAACTTGCCCATGGTAGCTGTGCCGTGTCGCTGAACCATAAACAGTCCAGCCAAAATCCCGATGGATAAAGGCACCAGCCATTGATTGAAAATGGGTGTGGCAATACTCAGGCCTTCAATGGCTGAGAGCACGGAGATTGCCGGGGTGATAATCCCGTCACCGAAAAATAGCGATGCGCCGACAAAACCCAAAGCGATCAGGAATATTTTCTTTTGATCAGAGATTCGTGTGGTACGCAGGTTTAATGCCAACAGTGACATGATCCCGCCTTCGCCGTTGTTATCGGCACGCATGATTACCATGACATATTTAAAGCTGATGGTAAGCATCATGCACCAGAAAATCAGGGACAGGATACCGAGTACAGAAGCTTCGCTAATGGCGAGATGTGCGGTAAGGAAGCATTGGCGCAGTGCATACAGCGGACTGGTACCAATATCTCCGAAAACGACCCCAAGCGCAGCCAGTGTAATCACCGGGAGAGCTGCCTTTTGTGCAGTGCTTTGCATATATTGTCTTCGTTTTTTAACAAGCATTTTTGCGAATCATAGCACCGCATTAAAAGTTTTTCTGCAAATCAATTGTTTCAGCTTGGCACAGCTGGTTTTTTTCGCTATTATCCTCGGCCTATGGTGAGGTGTCCGAGTGGCTGAAGGAGCACGCCTGGAAAGTGTGTAAACGTTTATAGCGTTTCGAGGGTTCGAATCCCTCTCTCACCGCCAGAATTTAAAAACCCGAATCACATGATTCGGGTTTTTTTATATTTAATTTTATCCATCATCTGATTAGCAAAAAAAATCATCTGCTTAGATCTTAAAATATTATTATCCATCGCCTTATGCAAATCATTGAATTGATATCAATCCTTGTTCATAAAAATCTGTTGCAGCTCAATGCTTAATCTCAATTTTATTTTTTAAAATTTTCATTTTTCATCAGCCAAAAAACTGATGAATTGTGTAGTTTTTGTACGCCATTCATTTCAGGTTTTTATTTATGTGTTCAAACAAAAAACTGGCACAGAAATAGCTTAATTTTATTGTCATCAAAGCTATGTTATGTTGCTTATAAATCAACTAAAAGGAGAATAAAAACCACAGGATAGAAAGAAATAACCAAGTGAACCGGGCCATTCAAATTTGAATTTAAAAAATAGATACACTGCTATTCGGAGAGCGAACATGAATAACAGCGCAAACTATGCCAAACAGATTAAAAATGCAAAACGTGGCGGTTATACCCCGACCATTGCCAAGGACATCAATAAACATAAAATTCAAAAAGCCTTGAGACTCATCGAACAGTGGAGAAGCCTCGCTCAAGAACTCAAACCTCAAATGCAGTTTGATATGGCCTTTACTTTAGAGGAATGTGCACAAGAATTAGATCGTATCCTGAAAAACAGATAACTTATAACCGACTCATATCCATAACCAATCCTGTGCTTTCACCCTCGCCCATATCTGCACATATGGGCCATTTCTTTGCGCATAGCCTAAAACAGAACTTTTCATCCATCCGGTCAAAATAAACAAATCCTGCCGAAACAGTTTAAACGGTTATTTTTTGGCTTGCGTGACCAAAAAAAATCTGTAAAATGCACTCCACCATGCCGGCATAGCTCAGTTGGTAGAGCAACTGACTTGTAATCAGTAGGTCCACAGTTCGAATCCGTGTGCCGGCACCATATCTTAGCCTCGCTTTTTAGTGAGGCTTTGATGTTTCTGGGTTTTGGTATTTTCAGCTGAGTCTTCTTGCACTTTCTAGTGCTTCGATTGTGCCGTCACTTGCACATATCTCACAATCCCTTCCTGATATAATTTTCGGCATAGTTTCGCTGTCATCTGAATTTTAAAATGATCCAGTTTTGAACCTTGAGCCTGATCATCTGATGCTTTTGAATTCAAAGTTTTTTGCACATAATCCGCAAAGCCTGAAAATACCGGCTCGGACAGATCCTGAATCTGGATATTTTTAAATTCAAAACGATCCAGACAGGCATATAATGCACCCACTGTCATTAAATCTTTTAAATTCACATCGGCAGATTTCAATAAAAACTGATATTTACGCCGTTGTAATGCATTTAAATTTTCCCAACGCTCGGACAAAACCAGATGATGAAAACCAATCCGTGCATTTGAATTTAAAACACTACGGATCTGCTCCAAGAATAAAGGCACAGGACTGTGATAAGCCGCATCCAGACACAGCACCACATCAAAACGCTGGGAAAATGGCAATTCTTTTAAACGCAAAAATGACGCCTGATAAATGGCATTCAGTTCTGGCAGATGTTGCTGAATATTAGCTACACAAGCAGCCTGCAGCTCAACCCCCGCCAGATATTGCACCTGATAGTGTTGTTGCCAGTACAGCAAACTTGCACCCTGACCGCAGCCTAAATCCAGCAGTTTATCTTTTGAATTTAAATTTACAGTTTGTGCAAGGTGATCGGTGAGCATACGACAGGCAGCCGCATAATCCTGCTGACCTGCTTGCCAATACCCTAAATTGCTCCAGGGCAATTGCGCATGATCGCCCAACACAGCGGCATCAATTGCATACTTGTGCTGGGGAAGATGCTGACGCAGTGCCTGAAGCCATTGCATGGATTAATAACCCAGTTGCGGAGCAACCTCAACCACAGGTTTTAAACCCTGAAATGGTAAAGGCGCACCAAAGATTTCTGCAATCTTCATCGCTGAGGTCACTGCCGATTCCAGAATCGGCAAACCGTCACATGACCATGAACCGCAGAAGAAGACCTTACGGTTGGCATCCAGATGACGTTGCTGCAATTCCTTATTCAGTGCCACCGTATTAGCATCGACGACTGCACGCGTCAGCATGACCGATTTGATCACTTTCTTCGGATCAATCTCGGTTACCGGACGCCAGGTCTGAAACACGGCCGACTTGCCAACCAAAGAAGGTTCAATCGAGTTAAGCCACACGGTAAATTGCTGACGAGTAAATTTACGGTCCATCATATAGCTGAGTACGGCCCAGTCTTTACGTTTTGGCGGCATTACGCTGGCATCGGTATGAATCACCAGTTCGCCTTGTTCGAATTTGAATTTCTTCAATAATTCAATTTCACTGGCGAATTGTACCGGATCCAGGAACTCCTCAATTTTGGTGGTCGGTGTCGCGACAATCACCCGGTCAAACAGTTTTGAATAACCGGCCGCATTTTCAACTTTGACCTGATCGCCCTGCTCTTGTACCAGTGTAATTGCTGAACCGTCTTCAATCTGAATGCCTTCAATCAGCTTATCGACCAACGCTGGTGTACCGCCTTGCAGACGCAGTAACGCATCGCCATCGGTTAATTGACGCAGAAAAATTAACAACGGTTTAGCTGGCCATTCACCAATGGTTTTCGGATTGCAGGTACAGATGGTATATAGCACCGGCATCACCGCACCGTGCCAGAACACTTCTTCAATCTCGTTACGATTGATAAATTCTGCCAGGCTGATGTCCTGATTTTTCGATTTAAAGAATTTGGTTAATGCAACTTTTAACTGTAACAGGCCTTTGACCAGACGCCAGCCATACTGCTGCAGACCTTTACGGTTGTTGATAATCGGGATATTGCCAATTCGGCTGCGCGATGTGGTCAGCCAGGTTTCAGTTTTATCTTCAAATAACCAGCTGCAGGCCATATAGGTCCGCACCGGATAAGTTTTAATGCCCAGATGTGTGGCTAGACTCAGGGTGTTTTTCCACAGATAGGGGTTCATCACACGTAAAGGTGCGTCAATCAGGCCCCCTTCAAATTCAAGGCTATGACTGTCCATGCCGCGACCTGGAAGTGCTTCAAAAATCGTGATGTGATGCCCTGCGTCCTGGAGAATTCTGGCTGTAGCCAGTCCGGCCATGCCACTACCAATTACTGCGATATCCAAACTGATCATCCGTCATTGAAAAACTACAGAAATTATGTACCATGCGCCAATCAAACAGGTTATTAAAATCTTCCAGAATATATGTTTTTCGTAAAGGCCTTTTTGTTCAATTTCACCTGCTTTTTATTCATTTTTCTGCCTTAGTTAAAATTCCATCAAATCTAAGATTTTATTCATATTTTTATCTAAAAACTTGAAAATTCGCTTTAAAAACAAATAATTTAATTAACCATTTTTATAATCCTTGGTTGACAAATACTTTTTAAATACCTATGATTCGCAGCATAAGAAAACCATAAATTCATCCGGTTCCATTCAGATGCGTTTATGCGAAAATTGTTTAAAACGACAAGAAACTACAGCGCCTTATAAAATAAAAGCCTCTGCGAAAGCAGAGGCTTCTTTGTTTTCAGGCCTAGTCAATCATTCAGCATGGTATTGCGCTTACTTGATTGCCTCGCATAAGCCGCTTAAAAAGCATAGAGTGCAATTCCTCAATTCTCATTTTGTTCTCAAATAGAAATCAAATGGCATGATGTTTTTGTCTAGAATTCATAAATCTCTAAACTAAAAAAATAAAAAATCCAGCAACTTATGCTGGATTTTTTGCTTCAAAGAACTAGGTTTGAATTAGATTTTACCCACCAGGTCGATTGACGGCGCTAGTGTTGCTTCACCTTCTTTCCATTTTGCCGGACAAACTTCACCTGGGTGCGCATGTACATATTGTGCAGCTTTCACTTTACGAAGAAGCTCTTGTGCATCACGGCCAATACCACCCGCGTTGATTTCAATGATCTGGATTTTACCTTCTGGATCAATCACGAAAGTACCACGATCTGCCAGACCTTCAGCTTCAATCAATACTTCGAAGTTTTTAGACAAAGTCCAGGTTGGATCACCAATCAATGGATACTGGATTTTACCAATCACGTCAGAGGTATCATGCCAAGCTTTATGGGTGAAATGAGTATCGGTAGACACGCCATAGATTTCTACACCCATTTTCTGGAATTCAGCATACTGATCAGCAAGATCGCCTAATTCAGTTGGACAAACAAAGGTGAAATCTGCAGGATAGAAAAACACCACTGACCATTTTCCTTTCAGGTCTTGCTCAGAAACTTCGATGAACTGACCATTGTGGTAAGCAGTTGCATTGAATGATTTGATTTCAGTATTGATTAAACTCATGAGATATTTCCTCTGGCTTATTTCTGGGATTGCTTATCTTGTGAAGCTAGAATACGAAAAATTTCAAAATAGGTAAAACCGCAAGTTTTTATAAAAATGATCGCTTTTTTAGATCATTAATTTCTATTAGTATTGTTAATCTCATTTATTTTCTCGATGCAGAGTTGTGCTGATCAAAAGCAAGATAATGCTTTAACACTTATGATTCTTCTAATAAGTCGGGCTTTATGCAAACTCAATACCAATCTTCAAGACATAAAAAACCCACCGCATTCAGGTGGGTTTTAATGATGATTTACCGTTCTAATAGATCAAAATGGAAGGTCATCATCTAGATCTGCTGCAGGTGCTGCTGTTGGAGCAGGTGCAGATTTCGGCGCAAAACCACTCGGATTATTGTTGCCATAACCGCCGCCCTGGTTGTTGCTAAAACCGCCTTGCTGTGGCGCTGAACCATAACCTGATTGCGGGTTATTGCCATAACCACCCTGGTTGTTGTTCGCCTGATTATTGTTATTAAAGCGTGGCTGGTTAAAGCTGCTCTCGCCCTGATCGTTTTGAGGACGGCTAGAGTCCAGCATCTGCATTTGCTCACCACGGATTTCTGTCGTATAGCGTTCCTGACCATTCTGGTCAGTCCACTGACGGGTACGTAATGAACCTTCAATATATACTTTTGAGCCTTTACGAAGATATTGCTGCGCAATTTCACCTAAACGGTTATGCAACACGATACGGTGCCATTCCGTTTGTTCTTTACGTTCACCGGTACTTTTATCTGTCCACGAATCGCTGGTTGCGATCGAGAATTGAGTGAGAGAGCCACCATTTGCAAAAGTTTTGGTTTCCGGATCTTTACCCAAAGTACCCACTAAAATAACTTTATTTACACCACGCATTTGCCGTTTACTTCCTATATATTTCTGTATTTTACTTTATAAGAGTTATGCTTAAATGGCTACCTCTTTACCTAACAAGTGCGTTAATTGTTGTCGCGAAGCATCATCAATCTGCTGTTTATCGACTTTTACATAGGCAACTTGCTGTTCAGACATCACCACGACCTCTTCAATACCACGAATCGCCAAAAGCTGAGAAGTCCATTCGTCAGTTTGTCTGCTTTCCGGCAATCGCAGTACCAGCGATGACAGATAGCGTGGCTGAGCCAGGCCAAAACTCATCAGCAGCCAGATGATCGCGATTCCTGTCAGGATACTCCAGCCCATCGAGGTATTGTTTAGCAGCAGCAATTGTCCGCCAATCATACCGCCAAAGAAAGCCCCTAAAAACTGGCTGCTGGCATTTACGCCCATTGCCGTCGCTTTGGACTGGATCGGTGCCGCTTTCGACAACCAGGACGGCAACAGGGCTTCCATCACATTAAAGGCAATGAAGAACAACCCTAAACCAATCAGCAAGACATATTTGGATTCAAAACCAAATGCCATCACCATTAAACCCAGAATAATACCGGTAATGGCCACCAGAAAAATCGCCCGCATTTTGTGGTATTTTTCTGCCAGGATAATACTCGGAAAAGCAAAAAACAGGCTCAGTACCAACAGCGGCAAATATACCCAGCCATGACTGGAAAGTGGCAGATCAGCAAATTCGATCAGCTGTGAAGGCACATAGATAAACATGGCGGTGAGCAATAAATGCAGGGTAAAGACCGACACATGCAGACGATTCAGATCCCCGATTTTGATTACCTGTTTCAACTGTGCCAGATAGCCCTGCTGAAAGTTTTTATGATGCCGCGTGACTTTCGGCACCATCAGCAGCATGGCAATCGCCGCCAGGCCCATCACCGTGGTGACCCAGAACAACCCAGAGATGCCCACCAGACCCGTTAGCCAAGGCCCCAGACTAAAGGCCACCACAAAGGACAGGCCGATACTCATGCCCATCATTGCCATGGCTTTCATACGGTTTTCTTCACGGGTGACATCTGCCAGCA
Organism: Acinetobacter sp. 40AMC3-4; assembly: GCF_049898185.1. GTDB lineage: Bacteria > Pseudomonadota > Gammaproteobacteria > Pseudomonadales > Moraxellaceae > Acinetobacter. The sequence goes on along the minus strand of NZ_JAFCXG010000009.1, from coordinate 71,468 downwards.
GTGCCATCACCACAGCCGATACCGCACCACCGCCAGCGATTGCACGGCCGATAATCACGCCATAAATGGTGTCCGACATGGCCGCAATCGCACCGCCCAGCGCAAATAATAGCAGCCCTAAAACCACCAGTGGCTTACGGCTGTAACGATCCGCAATCAGGCTGAATGGAATCTGTAACAGTGCCTGGGTCAGACCATAGACCCCGACCGCCAAACCGATCAGTGCAGGCGTCGCATATTGATATGCCTGCCCTGCCACAGAAAACACCGGGATAATCATAAACAACCCCAGCATGCGCAGTGCAAAAATACTGCTCAGGGCAAAGGTTGAACGACGTTCTAAAGCATTCATCATAAATTATGGCGATTGGGTTAATTAATTTGGAGCCCAGATTATAGGACATTCAGCTCATTAATAAGACATGAATTTTATTTGAAATAAAGATGATGCCAATCTAAAAACAAAAAAAGCGCAGCCGGAGCTACGCTTTCATTCAGGGACAGTGCTTTATTTGTCTAAAGCTGCCTGACGTTTCTTGTACTGAATCGAGGCGAATACTGCCCAGACAATAAAAGCCACACCGATCAGACCGGTCACCACTTCTGGTACATGCAGACCGGTTCCACTGGCAATCATAATGAAAGCCAGTGCACCGATGGCATAATGCGCACCATGTTCCAGGTAGATATAGGCATCCAATGTGCCCTGCTCAACCAGATAAATCGTCATTGAACGGACAAAGATCGCACCAATTGCCAGACCCAGCATGATGATGACCACGTCTGAGGTAATCGCAAAGGCACCGATCACGCCATCAAAACTGAAAGAGGCATCCAGGACTTCTAGATAGAGGAAACCACCAATACCGGCTTTCACTACACCCGTTGGTACGCCATTTTCACCATGACGAATGGCATTGCCTTCTTCATCGACTTCCGGTTCACCACCGAGCATATGGCTCAGAACCTGCACCCCGATATAAATCACAATGCCCCAGATTCCGGCCATAGTCACTGCCAGACGTTTGGCTTCATCGACATTGGCTGCCATGATTAACAAGGCCACCAGTGCAATAAACACCGACATTGCCGGCACATTGGCCAAATTAGACAGACGGCGTTCCACCCGTCTGAACCAGTGCGTATCTTTTTCTTCATCCAGGAAGAAGTTCAGGAATACCATCAACAGGAAAGCACCACCAAAAGCAGCAATTTCAGGATGATGTGCCATTAAACGTGCTGAATATTCTTTCGGATCATTCAGGGCCAGACGTACTACTTCCATAAAGCCCAGGTCTGCAGTCACTGCAACAATGACCACTGGGAAGATCAAACGCATCCCGAAAACTGCAATCAGAATACCGACTGTCAGGAACAGCATTTTCCAGAAATGATCCCAACCCCGTAGGACTGAGGCATTGACAACCGCGTTATCAAAGGACAACGACACTTCCATAATCGCCAGAATAGCGGTAATGGTCAGCGCTGTGAGCATGGTTTGCAGGCCTGCGTCAGGACCATGGGTATAACCCCAATACGCAGACAAACCAAGACACACGATCGAAAATGCAATCGAGAAACCAAAATGTTTCAACATACACAACGACCTTGGATAAATTAAATAAATGTATGGCTGCGAGAGAGCAGCTATACGAATAGGAAAAGTTAAGCTAATTATGAAACTTTTAGCGCATAAACCAAAGCACTTCCTGAGCTGTTTTATCTTATTTTCTGTTTTTAAAATTTGCCGATCTTTTAAACAGCCCGATCTTTGCTATAGTGCCGCATGGTTTAACTTGAACTGCAAAGGATTTTCAGCATGAGTTTTTCACAAGAGGTATGGCAACGTAATCTCGGACTTTATCAGAAGACCCTGGCCCTGCCCTTTAATCAGCAACTGGCGCAAGGTACTTTAAGCCGTGAAGCCTTTAGTCATTATGTGATTCAGGATGCGCATTATTTACTGGCCTATGGCCGTGCACTGGCCGTGTGTGCCGCCAAAGCTTTTGAAGCGGACGATGTAATCCAGTTTGCCGAGGCAGCCAAAATTGCGATTGTGGTGGAACGTAGCCTGCATGATGGCTTTATGCAAGATTTTGGCATTAGCAAAGAGCAATTTGAGCAGACACCGTTGACGCTGGCATGTCATCACTATACTTCTTATCTGACTTCGACCGCCTGGTCAGAAAGCTACCCGGTGGTGCTAGCCTCGTTGCTGCCTTGTTTCTGGATTTATGCCGAAGTTGGTAAAGATATTGTCGACAACTCTGCGCCGAATAATCCGTATCAAGCCTGGGTGGATACCTATTCAGGAGAGGAATTCCACACTGCGGTGCGGAATGTGATTGCGACCGTTGACCGTGTTGCAGCGCGTGTTGATGCCGATACACTAGAAAAAATGCATGCAGCTTATACGCATGCTGCCCGTCTGGAATGGTTATTCTGGGACAGTGCCTTTGAGCAACGCCAGTGGCCTGGTCTGGATGAATAAGACGAATAGAAAAAGCCCTGTTTAAGACAGGGCTTTTCGGTTATAGCCGTTCAAAAAAAATTTCTACTGTCATGAATTGATCATAAAAACGGCTTAGTCTGAAAAAAAACAAGGATAGAACGGGCCGGTACGCTAGACCTAGCTATAAGCCCAAAATTGCCGCACAATAATTGAGAATAATTATCAATTAATAAAATCAATCCCGGAAAGAGGCAGATGATATGAATACTTTAGGCACCGAAGCGATTCGGGCATTTTTTACCCTGCAATGTTGCTGGTTCAACAATGAAGAAATCTATCTGGAACAAGGCTGTCTAGATTGTGGTTCGGCAGCCACTTATCTGATTTACCATACCAACACGCATATCCAAAAACATCTACTGAAATTTATTGAAAAGTATCGCTGTCATCAGGCACGCCGTAACGATTTGCTCGACTTGGATTTTTTCCGAAAAGACTATGAGGACTTTCTGCACATTCTGGAAAATGAAGTCAATTTTTATGCACGTCTGCATCATGATGTGCTACGTGACCGCTGTTTTGAAGAGATTGAGTCTATCTTTGAACGCCGTTATGCAGCGGCTTGTTAAGTATTTACCTTGTACATGATGATTGTGAATATTTAAATGATCTGCTGTTGTGTTTCTTAATTTTGTGATGAATTGACCAATCACCGACATAACTTGACGTTTAAAATACTTTTATTTGCACTTGAACATTTTTCATCCGGTATCATATAAGGGTTTTTGATGAATATTCTAGGATCCTTGCATGAGCCAAAGCCACATCCGTATTCGAGGCGCACGTACCCATAACCTGAAAAATGTGAACCTTGATATACCACGCGACAAGTTTGTGGTGATTACGGGACTGTCTGGTTCAGGTAAGTCCTCGCTTGCCTTTGATACCTTATATGCCGAAGGTCAGCGCCGTTATGTGGAATCGCTGTCTGCCTATGCCCGCCAGTTCCTTTCCCAGATGGAAAAACCGGAAGTGGATTCGATTGAGGGCTTGAGTCCAGCCATCGCCATCGAGCAGAAATCTACCAGCCATAACCCACGTTCTACCGTGGGAACCATTACCGAAATTTATGACTATTTACGTCTACTGTATGCGCGTGTCGGTACACCGTTCTGTCCTGAACATGACCTGCCGATGGTGGCACAAACAGTCACTGAAATGGTTGATGCAGTCAAAGCACTGGAAGAAGGCACTGCGCTGTTATTGTTAGCACCGGTCGTGCGCGAACGTAAGGGCGAATATACAGCGCTGTTTGAACAGCTACAAAGTCAGGGTTTTGTCCGCGCCCGAGTGGATGGCGAGATCATGGAAATTGATCCACCACCTGAGCTGGATAAAAAGAAAAAACATACCATTGAAGTGGTGGTCGACCGCTTTAAGGTTCGTGATGATCTGGGTAACCGTATTGCAGAAAGTTTTGAAACCGCGCTACGTCTCGGTGGTGATATCGCGATTTTATCCTGGATGAAGGGCGAGCATAACGATCGTGTGTTTTCAGCCAAACACTCCTGCCCGGAATGTGACCGTGCAGTGGCTGAACTGGAACCACGCCTGTTTTCATTCAACAATCCTTTTGGTGCCTGTCCGGTCTGTGATGGTCTAGGGACCCGCAGCCATTTCAGTGCCGACAAACTGATTCCCAATCCTGAAGTCAGCGTTAGCCAAGGCGCGATTCGTGGCTGGGACCGTCAGCGTCCTTACTATTACAGCATGATCCAGAAAGTCGCCGAGCATTTTGGTTTTTCGCTAGAAACGCCGTGGAATGAACTGGATGCCGATACCAAGAAAAAATTTCTGTACGGCACCGGCAAAGAAAAAATTGATCTGAGCTATATCGATGAGCGTGGTCGTCGCCATAATCGGGTCATTCCTTTTGAAGGAATTTTGCCGCATCTGGAACGCCGTTATCGTGAAACTGAAAGTAATTATGTCCGTGATGATCTGGCGCAATATTTATCCAATGCTGCCTGTGATGCCTGTGATGGTTCACGTCTAAATGAAATTTCGCGTAATGTGAAAATTCTGGACAAGACCATTGCCGATATTACCCGTATGTCGATTGGCGATGCTGAAAGCTATTATCAAGACATTCATCTGGAAGGTGCACGTGGTGAAATCGCTGACAAGATTTTCAAGGAAATCCGTGAACGTCTGCACTTTCTGGTTTCGGTCGGCCTGAACTATCTCAGCCTGTCACGTTCAGCTGAAACTCTGTCTGGTGGTGAAGCGCAGCGAATCCGTCTGGCCTCACAGATCGGTGCCGGTTTGATGGGCGTCATGTATGTGCTGGATGAACCATCAATTGGTCTGCATCAGCGTGATAACGACCGTCTGTTACAGACCCTGATCCGTCTGCGTGATCTGGGCAATACCGTCTTGGTGGTCGAGCATGATGAAGATGCGATTCGTGCCGCCGATCATATTATTGATATCGGTCCGGGTGCCGGTGTGCATGGTGGGCATGTGATTGCCGAAGGAACGTATGATGAAATTCTGGCCAATCCGGACTCGCTGACCGGAAAATATTTATCCGGAAAATTAAAAATTGAAGTGCCGAAAAAACGGATTCAACCGCCTAAGCCTAAAGAACAGATCAAGCTGATGGGAGCATCCGGGCATAACCTGAAAAAAGTCGATCTGACCATTCCTTTAGGTATTATGACCTGTGTTACCGGGGTGTCCGGTTCGGGTAAATCGACCTTGATCAACCGTACCTTGTTACCTTTGGCGGCGACCCAGCTCAATGGTGCCACCACTTTAACTTCGGAAAAGTTTGAATCGATTGATGGTTTGCAGTTCCTCGACAAAGTCGTGGATATTGACCAGAGTCCGATCGGCCGTACCCCACGTTCCAATCCGGCGACTTATACCGGTCTATTCACCCCGATTCGTGAACTGTTTTCACAGACGCAAGAAGCCAAGGCACGCGGTTATGCCGCCGGCCGTTTCTCTTTTAACGTAAAAGGTGGCCGCTGTGAAGCCTGTGAAGGTGACGGCATGATCAAGGTGGCGATGCATTTCCTGCCGGATATGTATGTGCCATGTGATGCCTGTCATGGCAAACGCTATAACCGTGAAACGCTGGAAGTAAACTATAAGGGCAAGAATATTTCCGATGTCTTGCAGATGACTGTTGAAGATGCGATGCATTTCTTTGATGCCATTCCGGTGATTCACCGCCGTCTAGAAACATTGCATCAGGTGGGTCTGGGTTATATTCGTCTGGGTCAGTCTGCGACCACTCTTTCTGGTGGTGAAGCACAGCGTGTCAAACTGGCACGTGAACTGGCCAAACGCGATACTGGTCAAACCCTATATATTCTGGATGAACCGACCACGGGTCTGCATTTCCATGATATTGCCAAACTGCTGGATATCCTGCATCAGCTCCGTGACAAGGGTAATACCATCGTGGTGATTGAGCATAATCTGGACGTAATTAAAACTGCCGACTGGGTGGTGGATTTAGGCCCTGAAGGTGGTTCGGGTGGCGGTATGATTGTCGCGGAAGGTACACCTGAAGAAGTCGTGAAAGTGAAAGCGTCACATACGGGTAAATTCTTGAAGCCGTTGTTGTAATATTTTTAAAAGGAGCTCAAATGAGCTCCTTTTTAATTATCTAATCTTGAAATCAAGTAGTTCATATAGTTTCTATAAAATTCTGATTTCTGTCCTCTTTCTAGGTATATTTCTTTAACCGTACTTCTGAACTTGTATCCAAAATCTGATTCATTTTCTCTCTCTAGTATCTTCTTAACAATATAGCTACTATTTATAGACTCAAATCTAGAATCACCAGATACTTGATCAAATAAAAATCTCTCCCAGTCTTGTTTAGTTGCACACTTTACAGATAACTCATCTTCGTGATTCCATCCTTGCTTAACATATATTTGAAAAACCGCATTGATCAAAGAAGGTAAGTTGTCTGTATTTGAATCAAAATTCTCTATAATGTTTTTAAATATTGGTCTTATCTCACCAAAACTATCAAAATTATAAAATAATCTTTTATTCTTCTGAATTTTTTGTTTTATCCACTCACTAGTAATTTCTTCTAACTCTCTAACTTTTTCTACTTCGCCAAAAACTTCTAACAATGTAATAGCAAAACTTACATTACCCAAACTATCTAACCCAATCACTTTTTTGGTTATCTCAAATAATTGATTAGGAAATTTCACATCTGCTTGTATCTGCCAAAATACTTCAAACATTCTATGAAATTCATTTTTTAATCTATTGTTTTCTTCTGAAATCAGATCTGAATTAGCTAATTTTCGCAGTTCTTCAAAATTAGGATCACCTTTTTGATCAAAGTACTTTTTAAACTCAATTAGCCATTCATCAGTATGAACAAAATCATAATTTAATGATTTTAAGCTTTCATATGTATTTACTTTTTGTTCAGACCAACCTTTTTGTTTATCTTCAAATACTAACTTGATATCTTCCCATCCGAACTCAGACTTTTTACCAAAATCCTCAATAAAATATCCTTGTAATACTCGAACCAAAATAATTTCTTTTGTTGTATCTGCCACTTGCGCAGGTAATTGTTCTAGAAATTGTTTATATAGCTTAATCACTTTTTGAAAAAAGCGAAAATTATGAATTTCTAATTTATCTGCAAATTTCACCATTAAATTTACTAAAGGTTCATCTATATCTTTCGCATTTTCACGAAGCAAAGGTTCAACAGATGTAATTTTAATTTCTTCATCAATCAGTTTTTCTTTGTATTCAGCATATTTTTTCTTATTTTCATTCTCAGTTTTTGACTCATCTAAAATTAAAATTACTTGGCAGTTACGCTCCAATTTCAATTGATTCGCTAAGCCCATAACATCTTTGATATCAAGCTTATTCGACATACGTTCAAAATCATCAAAGCAGATAATGGCATCTTTAACTTGATTAAACATTAAACTGTCAAATATCTTTGCTGAGGAGCTAATACCAAATTGAGAAATTTTGGTCTCTTTTAGAATAGAGGGTAGCCCTCTTATCCATTGAGGAATTTCAATGGCAGAGCTATTATTTTCAATATGACTATAAATATGAGTTTTTAAGTCACTTAATGACTCCAACCCAAATAAAGAAACATACACATATTTCTTTTTATTTGGATTATTCTTTCTAAACGTATTCCAAAAGAACGTCTTACCCACTCCCCAAGATCCAGTAATAGCCACAGCCATACCTTTGTTTTCATTTTCTCTAAATATTTGCTCTAATCTTTGTTCTGGTTTCATCTTTATTAGCATCTAAGAGTGATAAGTTCGCTTAAATTTAAATTAAAAAGTACTGGGCTAAGAATTTAAACCTCTGCCACCGCATTGCGTCCTTTGGCCTTTGCTGCAAACAAAGCATCATCTGCATTGGACAATAAAGCCATCCAGGACACGGCACCAATCGCCACACCAATACTGACCGAAATCTGAATCTCGTCTCCTGCTGCAGTCACAATATGACGCTCAGCCACTTCAGCCCGAATGTTATCGGCCACAACCAATGCCTGTTCCATCTGGATATTTTCAATCAGTACCAGAAATTCATCACCACCATAACGCACCAGCAAATCTGTAGCACGGACATTGGCTTGCAAACGTTCGGCCACCAGTTGAATCACCTGATCGCCAATAATATGCCCATATTGATCATTCACCTGTTTAAAATGATCAATATCAATAATCATCAAACAGGTTTGGCTCAGTTGACCCGGCTGATTTTCCATAAAACGGATATATTCTTCCAGCGCGAAACGGTTGGATAATCCGGTCAAGGAATCGGAATGAGCAATATTCTTTAAACGGAATTCCAGCGCATCACGTTCTTGCAACATCTGTTGCAATTTCTGAATGGCAGCGAATAAAGAATCAGAATGATTCACTTCACGCAGCCGCATATCAATTTTTTGACGACCCGAGTTTTTAGACAAACTCAACAACATGCGGCGTGCCTGAATCAGCGGCAGGAATACCTGTTTACGTGCAAAAATCATGGTTGAAATCGCGGTCAGTAATGAAATCAACGACACCAACACGCTCCAGATCAAACGCTGCATATTGCTGTTCATTTCCTGAATAGCGGCATCTCTGCTGTATTGCAGTAGGTAAGTTTGCAGGTCTACCACAGTCGCAAATTTATCTACCATCGCTTCAGTCAGCTCTGTTCCGCTCAAACGGTAGTCACGTTGCTCCAGACTGTCACTGATCAGTTCACTCACAATCGGTAAGCCTTGCTGAATAAACTCGGTTTCTACCCGTCGATGTAAACGAATGAACTCCTCTGTTTTATCTTGAACAGGCTGAATGGTATCAATCAAGGCCCACAAATAACGCACCTGATGTTGGGTCTGTAAAGAACGGGTAATATTTTCAGTGGGAAGCGGCGCTTCAAAAGTCACATGCGCCATGATAGACGAGGCAACCCGCCCCGCCTGATCACGTAAATCAGATAAAAATAGAATCTGGCTGATATAGTTATTCAGAGGGGTGGACGAGCTATCTGAAGCCACCGCCACGTCACGCAAAAGTTCACGGCAACTTTCCCAGGCAGCAAACATGGCCAGAATTGCCTGATCAAGCTCTTGCGCACTGCGTTGCTGACGTGGCATCCGGGTATAGGCATCAACCTGTGCACGTCCTTTTTTCAAACTATTTTCAAGCTGTGAAAGTTGCTGACTCAGGTTGTTAAACCCGACCTCCGTCAAGACATCCGCGGTCTGGGACAATTGCCGATCCACCTGTTGACGATAGCTGATTAACTCTTGCTGATGCTGGGCAAATTCCTGCACCGAACTGGACATGGCTTTATTGGCAGGCGCACGCTCACGCGAAATTTTATTCGCCAGATCAGCGACCTGCTGTAAGGCATTCAATTGTTGATAAGTTTGTCTGGATTTTAAATAACTTTGACTGCTACTCACAATTAAGGGAATACAGATGCAAAGTAAACATAAAATAATAATCGACATCGACCAGTACAAACGTTTACTGATCCACTCAGAGCGTAAGGTATTCATGCTGTTGTATTACGCCCCAATATGACAAGCAAAGCTAAATAGATTGATTATTATACAAATAAAACAGGATGGTCTTAAAGCCTTTAGTCTTACTTCACTTATGTTTTTAATGAATTTTTATCATCTATTATTTTCAGATACTTAAGTTAGTTCATTTGAAACTTTAATGCAGGGTTTCATAACCACAATTCCCTATAAAGTCTTACAAAAGCAAGGGAATTTAAGCAGCTAAAAAATATAAAAACTTGCTTTCTGCACTATTTACACCTGCAACAAATAGGTGCATAATGCACCGCATTAGGGCGAGTTAAATTATTCCTCAGCAGATATTTTAGTTTACCCGCAAATTTTGGCGAAAAAAGCCCGATTTTCTATGAAAATCGGGCTTTTTTTTAGCTATTGAATTTTAGACCTCTATTTTTACTTTTCAATATGCACTATTTTGGTGCTTAAAATTATTCTAATATTTATTTTTCTCATCTTGTTTTGAGTTGAAGGTTTTTTCAGAAACGGAATGATCCGAAATAAAAAATGCTGGACAAAAAAAAGCCCAACCTTGGGGAAAGCTGGGCGATAAAACAAAAAATTGTGGAGAATCAGGCTAAATCACTATAAAAGTGTGAACTCTAACTTGATTTTCATATTATGTAAAATTCCCCTCAAAATGTAAAGCCGATTGCTCCAGTCAAGATTATAAAACATGCCCATTTAGCTCAAAAAACAGACACCTATTCTAAGATCCAAGCTGATGATACTTTAAAATCAAGCAATCCAATCAAAGACCTGATGCGCCAGACATTTTGCACTTCTTGACACATTTATGAATTAACTCACCTATTATTAATTGTTTTAATAGATAAATATATTATAATTAATCGTATTAATTGATTAAAATAACAACATAATTTCTCCTTAATCTTTAGTCCCGATTCTATATTTAAAGTCTAGATTTTTGTTATACAAGAGTTTTTATATGAAATAGCTTCGGAGCCTAATACTTGAATTTTACACAAAATTAATACAATGATTTAGCTTAAAAAACTAGCGATTTCGAATTGGATTGACTTAATAAATTGTTACAATACAATACGTTTTATGTTGTACATCTTTTGTAACAAAATGGTAAATATCATGAAAAAACTAGGTTTAGCCACTGCTGTATTATTAGCGATGACCGGTGCTCAAGCATATCAATTCGAAGTTCAAGGTCAGTCAGAGTACATCGACAACACTGCAAATGACAAAGACTTCACTGGCGCTGTTCAAGGTACTTACTACTTAAAAGATGTAGACGCTTCTAAAGGTCCTTTAGCTGAAGCTGCTTTCCTGAACCAAGCTTCTAATGTTGCTCTAGCGTATAGCTATGGCGAAAACGGTCAAGAAGAAGCTGGACGTTCACGTACTGTAAATCATACTTACGGCGTAAAAGGTGAAGCTTACGTTCCAACTTCAGTTGTGCCTGTTTATGCAAGCGCTTCTTATAGCCATACCATTGCTGATAGCAAAACTGCTAACGCAACTGACGATCAAGGCGACCGTTATGCATTAGAACTTGGTGCTTTAGTTGCTCCTAACTTCTTAGTTGCTGTTGGTTATACCAGCGTTGCTGACCAAGCTTCTTTAGATGCATTCAATATTGTGTCTAACGGCGTTGCTAAAGCTGCTCTTGAATCTGCAACAATTGCTGATAAGACAGATGCGATCACTGCACGTACTAAATACGTTGGTGCAATCGACGGTACTAACATGTCAATTGGTTTTGAAAGCGGTTTAGTTTATGGTGAAGATACTGCCTACAACTTAGGTACAACTCTTTTCCTTAACCCACAGTTAAGCGTTGGTGCTTCTTATATGGAATCTAGCTTTGCTGGTTCTCCAGACAAAGCTTGGGGCGCGAACGTAAACTACTTCATTACTCCTGCTGTTGCAGTTGGCGCATCTTATGTAAATGCTAACTACGAAGCAAATCTTGCGCAAACTGCTCAAGTTCGTGATACTCAAACGATCGGCGTAAATGCCAAATTCCGTTTCTAATTTCTGATTAGATTCTGAATCAAAAAAGGACGCATATTGCGTCCTTTTTTATTGTTTTATGACTCTGTTTACTCAGGCGTACGTACCAGACTTAAGAAGTGCAAATGACGTTCATATTGATCAATGATATCCTGCAGTAGATCTTCTTGCGTCCACTCCATCACATCATAACCCTGCCCACCTTCTCTTAAAAAGACTTCTGCCTGATAGGAATCTACTCCCGCATTCTCCAGTTCAGCCATAAAGCTTGGACTTAAAGTCTGAGTGGCATTGACCTGATAGATAAAATTAATTTCATCCTGATGATCAACACGGAGCTGTATACCGTCTTCTAGCGGGCTAATCGCTACATGTAATCGGCGCCGTTTCAATTCACTTTGAAAGCTGAGAAATGCCTTATTCACCGTATTGTGAATATACTGCTGCACCTCTTCCTGAGTATGCGGATAATGCATGATCAGGCCTAAGCGCTGTTGCCAGCTGCGTGGATTCTGGATCGCACGCGGGGTAATCCGTGCGGCTTGCAGTGCATGCATTTTGGTGACATCCAGATGTAGGGCTTTGATTAATCCCCAACACATCAGCAGCATAATAAATGTAAATGGCAAAGCGCTCATAATCGTGGCCGATTGCAAGGCCTCTAAGCCACCGGCCAGCAAAAGGATGATGGCTAATAAAGCCATGAGTACGGTCCAGAACAGACGCTGCCAAGTCGGTGAATTATCACTTTTCGCTGTCAGATAATCAGTCACCAATGCCCCTGAATCGGCAGAAGTCACAAAGAACAGCATGACCAGTAAAGTTGCAATGATGCTGGTCACTGAGCTGAAAGGCAGATTGTTCAGAAACTCAAATAGGGCCACTGATGAATCACGCTGAACTGCCTCTAATAAGCCAGTATTGGCTTCATGCATAATGCTGTACAGTGCGGCATTGCCCATAAAGCCCATCCAGATCAGGGTAAATCCAGTCGGAATCAGCAATACACCCACGATAAATTCACGAATACTGCGGCCTTCCGAGACCCGGGCAATAAACATCCCGACAAATGGCGACCAGGAAATCCACCAGGCCCAGTACATGATGGTCCAGCCCCCAATCCAGCCACTTGGCTGATAGGCATACAGATTAAAGGTCATACTGAACAGATTTGAAACATACTGGCCGGCATTCTGAATAGTCGTCTGTAACAGATAAATACTCGGACCTGCCACAAAGACAAAAATCAGCAACAGCAGTGCAAGTACCAAATTTAGTTCAGATAAACGTTTAATTCCTTTGTCTAATCCAAAAAATACAGAAGTCGCCGCCATGGCACTGACCACAATAATCAAAATGACCTGAGTACTGGGTGCCTGTTCAATGCCAAACAAATAGTTCAAACCTGAATTGATTTGGGTCACCCCGAAACCAAGCGTAGTAGCGACACCAAATACCGTACCAATGGTGGCAAAGGTATCGACGCCATCTCCAATCGGTCCATAGATCTTTTGACCAATCAGCGGATACAAGGCCGAACGGATTTTTAAAGGCAATTGATGCCGATAAGCAAAATAAGCTAACGACAGGCCAACAAGCGTATAAATGCCCCAGGCATGTAAGCCCCAGTGGAAAAAGGTGACCCGCATAGATTGTTGTGCAGCAAGTACGGTTTCAGGTTCACCGGCAGGTGGCGTGACATAATGCATCACCGGTTCGGCCACACCAAAGAACATCAGGCCAATCCCCATGCCTGCGGTGAATAACATCGCAAACCAGGAGGCACTGCTATATTTCGGTTGACTATGCTCGGGCCCCAGTTTGATTTTGCCCATATCCGACAGGGCAATATAAGCCAGAAGGATGATAAATATCGCCACCGACAATACATAGAACCAGCTAAAGGACGTGGTAATCCACTGGTTCAGTTGCTGGGTAAAAACTGAAAAAGCATCGGGTGCAAATACGACCAATGCTAAAAATATCGCAATAATGGCGACAGTACTGATAAAAACATTTGGATTGATATTGGCAAAACAGGATGGTTTTGTGGAAGGCATACATCCTCCATTTTTTAAAAATTGGATCGACAAACAGCGTCAAATAATTATTGGTAAGGTCAAAATGATCAGACAGATTCAATCTATGGGAGCTAGATCTCCTGCTATTTTAGGATGTGACACAAAATAAAGCCGTTAAGTTACTGTAACAAATACAATAAAAGGATGAACTCCATTACTCAGGCGGGTTTTCTCTATTTTTCACGTTATTTTTATGCGGTAGACGTGCAATATATTGCAAGGCAATTAAGCGGGACACAATCAGCGCCAGATACATCACCCCCACAAACATCTGGATAATCGCCAACATTCGTGCGACCGGACTGACCGGCATGATATCAGACAGTCCTGTTGCGGACTGTACACTGAAACTGAGAAAAATCAGATCCAGCCAGGGTTGATAGGCTTGCAGATCGGGATCTGAAAAGCTGTATGGCACCAAGAGCTGGCAAGTACTGTAAAGAAAGGCAAAGCCCCAGGCCAGCAAGGTAAATACCGCCCCAGCGGCAAACAGTTCATCCTTGGTCAGATAACGGTCATGAAACATATAACGCAGCAGGCCATAGGCTGCACTGAAATAAGCACCAGCTTCAAACAGGTTGGCGGTGACATGGATCCAGGTATAACGCAGTCCCAGCACAATCAGAGAGGAAAAGAAAATCGCACCGGCGACAAAGCTAAGTCCTAAAATGGTAAACATTGGAGTCTGGCGAATGACTCTGGCAATCACCAGCAAAACCAGAACACCCAGCACCCAGGTTCCCGCCCGATAAGACACGCTTTCATAACTCAATACCGACAAGATCAGGATCAGCAATTGCAGGCACAACAGCCATGCCGAAGGCAAATGGGTAAAGCTGTTCCAGAACTGTTGCAGAGATTGCTTCATAATGCCCTTCTTGTTGCTCTTCTTGTTACTATCGTCATGTAGGGAACACATTGTTATTGTTAGCAGCTTTTAACATAGCACGCTTAAATCCGCTTGCAGATATGCGATTTGTATGAAAATTACTGAAATAACGCTGCACAAATCCAGCCATCTCAATTCAATACGGCGTTTATGCTAAAGAGAAAGCTTGATTATATCTCCATAAAAAAAGCCCCTGACGGGGCTTTTTTAGCGTAGCGCAGATCTTAGTGATCCGATGCGCCTGAGATACCAATACCGGTTTGTGAACGTACAAACTGGGCATCAAAGGCTTTGCGTTCTGCCTGAGCCTGTGCCGAATTATCCGTCACAGAGAACAACCAGCAGCACAAGAATGACAATGGCATCGCGAAGATTGCAGGACCATTGAACGGGTTCACTGGCGTATCAGAAATACCCAAAGTATCGACCCATACTGCTTTAGACAGCACAATCAAGGTTACTGCGGTTACCAGACCCGCAACACCACCAATAACTGCACCACGTGTCGTCAAACCTTTCCAGAACATAGACAATACCAGTACCGGGAAGTTGGCACATGCCGCAACCGAGAATGCCAGACCGACCATGAAGGCTACGTTTTGTTTCTCGAACAGAATCCCGAGAATCATCGCGAAGATCGCAAGACCTAAAGTCGCAATTTTAGACATACGTAGTTCAGATTCAGGCGTGGTTTGGCCTTTCTTCAACACGTTGGCATACAAGTCATGCGAAATTGCTGAAGCACCTGACAGGGTCAAACCAGCAACGACTGCAAGAATCGTGGCAAATGCAACTGCAGAAATGAAGCCCATGAACAGGTCACCGCCCACTGCATCAGACAGGTGCACCGCCGCCATGTTATTACCACCGACCAGCTCCAGCTTGCCAGTCACTGCCATTTTCGCAACATCAAGGAATTGCGGGTTGTTCGATACATACAGAATCGCACCGAAACCAATGATGAAGGTGAGCAGGTAGAAATAACCAATAAAGCCTGTAGCAACCACGACTGATTTACGCGCTTCTTTGGCATCTTTTACCGTGAAGAAACGCATCAGGATATGTGGCAGACCTGCTGTACCAAACATCAATGCCAGACCTAAAGAAATCGCATCAATCGGATTAGACGCCAGACTACCCGGCCCCATGATCTTGGTGGCATCTGTCAGGCTTAAATCATGTACTTTTGAATAAACACCAATCGCCTGTTCAAACATGTTGGTAAAGCTGAAGCCCACGCCTTTCATGACCATGAATGCCATAAAGGTCGCACCAGACAGCAACATTACCGCCTTGATGATCTGTACCCAAGTGGTTGCCAACATACCGCCGAACATCACGTAAGCCATCATCAACAAGCCAACGATCACGACTGCAATATTATAGTTCAGACCGAATAGAAGTTTAATCAGCTGACCTGCACCCACCATCTGTGCAATCAGGTAGAACGCAACCACAACCAGCGAGCTTAAAGCAGCCAAGGTACGTACCGGTTTTTCCTGTAGACGGAAAGACACTACGTCTGACAGGTTGTATTTACCCAAGTTACGCAGACGTTCTGCCACCAGGAACAATACGATCGGCCAGCCCACCATGAAACCCAGTGAATAAAGCAAGCCATCAAAACCGGACAGGAACACCATCGCGGAAATACCCAGGAACGATGCAGCTGACATATAGTCACCGGCAATGGCCAGGCCATTCTGGAAACCGGAAATACCGCCACCGGCCGTATAGAAGTCTTTGGTATTGGTGGTTTGTTTTGCTGCCCATTTGGTAATAAACAGCGTAGCACCTACGAAAATCACAAACATGATAATCGCATGCCAGTTGGTCGCCTGCTGTTCTGCTGCACCCAGATCAGGACCAGCGAATGCAATGCCTGAGGCCATTGCAGTTGCAGCAAGAGCAATAAGAGAATTCCATTTCATCTTAGTGGTGTCCTTTTTCATGCGCAATCGCTTCGACTTCACGGATTGCTTCTTCAGTCAATTGATCAAGTTTGTTATTGGCAATGTAGGAATACACACCACACAAGATAAACGACAGGACAATGATACCCAGACCGAGTGGAATACCCCACGTAGTCACACCACCTGAAATTGAAGACAATAGAAATTCTTTGTTGTAACCAACCAGCAACATGAAACCCACATAGACAAATAGCATAATGCCGGTCAACGTCCAGCTGAGCATACTTTTCTTGCGGACCATTTCCTTGAATTTTGGATTTTGTAGAATACGATCTACTTGTACCTCATCCATAATTACTACTCCTGTAGCCCAACCTTGGGCTGCCTATTTTTTAATTCGAATTATCACTGTTGCAAGTTAACAATAATCGTAGGTGCTTGTAATTTAGACTTTGGTCGTTAAAAAATGATCAATTTAAACTGTAGCGTTCACGATGCGTTATCATAGCGGCATGCTCAGTACACATCAGGCTATATGAACAGTTGGCTCATCATAGGGGTACTCGCCCTCTATATCGCATTACTCTTTATCTGCGCTTTCTACGGGGAAAAACATGCCAGCCGGCTGAGTACCCGTGGGCGTATGCTATTGTTTAGTTTAACTTTAGGAGTGTACTGCTCCTCCTGGACCTTTTACGGCGCCACGGGTGCTGCGGTACGTGAAGGGATTATTTTCCTGCCGATCTATCTGGGTCCGCTACTCTTTGTTGCTGTCGGCTATGACATCTGGCGCCGTCTGGGACGGGTGAGACAGCATCATGCCATTTCTTCGATCGCTGACTTTGTCGCAGCACGCTATGGTAAAAGTGGT
Source organism: Acinetobacter sp. 40AMC3-4 (assembly GCF_049898185.1). Classification (GTDB taxonomy): domain Bacteria; phylum Pseudomonadota; class Gammaproteobacteria; order Pseudomonadales; family Moraxellaceae; genus Acinetobacter. Next base: position 54,162 of record NZ_JAFCXG010000009.1, on the reverse strand, counting down.
CCCCTCGCCTCGCTGGTAACCATTCTGGCGGTGGTAGCGATTGTGCCTTATCTGGCCTTGCAGTTACGTGCGATTGCCTTAAGTGCCGCCGTCATCCTGGAACCTTCCGCAGGTGTAACCGGCACGACCAATGGCGTGCTGTTTCTGACTGGGGTTCTGGCGATACTGGCGATGATGTTTGGTACCCGGCAGATTGCCAATACTGAACAGCATGGCGGGTTGATGCTGGCCGTGGCATTTGAGTCTTTTGTTAAACTTTTTGCCCTGTTGGCAGTTGCCTGTTTCTTTATGTTTGAAGCACCAGAAAATCTGGCACAGATCAGTAGCGATATCAGCACTACTTTTCATGATGTACAACTGTTTGGCGTGCCACAAAGTTTCTGGATTCAGACCCTGCTCGCGGCACTGGCCATTATCTGCCTGCCGCGTCAGTTCCATGTAGCTGTGGTTGAGCTACGTGATGAAAAACATATTCGTGGTGCGCGGCGTTGGTTTGCAGTTTATTTGATTCTGACTACCTTGGCGATTATTCCCATTGCCAGCTGGGCGCTACATGCTGCACCGCAATATCTGGCCATTCCGGATGTGGCGGTCCTGTCCTTACCACTTAGCTATAATCAGGACTGGTTGACCTTATTGGCATTTCTGGGTGGTTTCTCTGCCTCTACCGGGATGCTGCTGGTGTCTTCCGTGGCACTGTCAATCATGCTCAGCAATGACCTGATCATGCCGGCGTTGTGGCGTTTAAAGCTGATTTCCCGGCATGACAAACGCTTGCCGCTGGTGCTGAAATTTACCCGCCGGGTCTGTATTCTGGGCGTGATGTTGATGGGCTTCCTGTTCTTCAATTTCTTTAATGATATTGACCAGTTGTCGGTTTTTGGTCTGTTGGCATTTAGTGCGGTGGCACAATTCGCCCCTGCCCTGATCGGTGGCCTGTACTGGCGTGGCGGTAGTAAACAGGGTGTCTATGCTGGACTCCTGACCGGTTTTGCCTTGTGGGCTTATACCCTGCTGTTTCCAACCATTTTGCGAAGCCTGCCAGAAGCCTATAGCAGCTTTAGCCAAAGCTTGCTGAATCAAGGGCCTTTTGGCTGGAACTGGTTAAGACCGGAAGCCCTGATCGGTTTTGAGTCTTTTGATCCACTGACGCATGGCGTAGTTTGGGCACTGGGCTTAAATACCCTGCTGTATATCTGGATTTCCCGTATTTTCCGTCCGAGTATTGCCGAACAGATTCAAGCCGAAAGTTTCTTCTATTATGAAACCAAGCCACTACCCTCGCAGAGTCCTTCTAACGAGGTCAGCTATTCGCATCAGGATGTTGCCCGTTTAAAAGTCGGCGATCTGATTACCCTGGCCAAACGCATTACCGGCGAAGGCCCAACCACACGCGCTTTCCAGCAATTCTGTACCCAAAACAGCGTTGAGCTGAATGAAAACAGCAGTGCCAATGGCATGTGGTGGCGTTTCACTGAACAGTATCTGGCGGGGACTATCGGGGCAGCTTCAGCACGTACCCTGCTTACTACCGCCATGGTCAATAATGGCCTGGCCTTGGGTCAGGTCGCCAATATTCTCGATCAGGCCTCGCAATGGCAACGCTTCAATCAGAATCTGATCATGACCATGATTGATCACATGACCCAAGGGGTCAGCGTAGTCGATGAAAACATGTGTCTGGTCGCATGGAACAATCAGTATCTGAAACTGTTCGATTATCCGACCGATATTGTCTATGTCGGTTGTCCAATCGCAGACCTGATCCGTTATAACGCTGAACGTGGTGAATGTGGCCCGGGCTCGGTTGAAGAACATGTACGGAAACGGATTCACTGGATGCAGGTCGGCAGTGCCCATGAATTTGAACGGATTCGTAAAGATGGCCGCGTCATTCAGATGCGCGGCAATCCGATCGAAGGCGGCGGGTTCGTTACTACTTTCGCCGATATTACTGCCTTCCGTGAAAATGAAGCCGTGCTTGAAGCCCGCGTTCAGGACCGTACCCAGCAGCTGGCCGATGCATTGTCCGAGCAGCAACTGGCGCGTGAACAGGCCGATAAGGCCAATATGTCAAAAAGCCGCTTCATTGCAGCCGCCAGTCATGACCTGTTGCAGCCAATGCATGCCGCGCGCCTGTTCAGTACCGCACTCGAACAAAGCGTGCAGAATGATGAAGACCGCAAGACCTTACAACAACTGGATCGTGCTTTGCATGGTGCAGAAAGCATGTTGTCTGCCCTGCTGGATATTGCCCGACTGGAAGGCGGCACCATTCAGCCGAAACGTCAGGCTTATCCGCTGCATGACCTGCTCAGCGATCTGGAACTCCAGTTCAAATCCATCGCTGCACAGCGTGGTATCAAGTTCAGTGTGCATGATGCACAGTTCTGGATTGATACCGATCCACAATGGATTCGCCGCATTATCCAGAACTTTGTCAGCAATGCGTTGCGTTATACTGCCAGAGGTAAAGTGGTGGTCGGTGTATTACGTTCGAGCAGCAGACCGAATCATATCCGTATTGGCGTCTGGGATACTGGCCCGGGCATTGCCGAAGAACAGCGCATCAAACTGTTTCAGGAATTTGAACGTTGCGGCCACACCTCGCCTTGGGGTGAACAGGGTCTGGGCCTAGGTTTGGCGATCGTACAACGCATGACCAGCATGCTGGACTATCCGGTACATGTGTCTTCTGCGCTGGGTAAAGGTTCCTGCTTTATGATTGAAGTGCCTGTGATCGAAGCACCGAAAGTGGTCGCAGCACCGGTTCAGGCCGTACCTTTAAAGAGCAAAGCCTTTAAGATTCTGTGTCTGGATAATGATGAAACCATTCTGGAAGGCATGTCGACCTTATTGACCAAATGGGGTTATCAGGTGTTTAAAGCCACTGAACCTGAACAAGCAGCCATGCTGATTCAGCAGGAAAATATTCAGGTCTGGCTGGTGGATCAACATCTGAATCAGGACAAGATCGGTCTGGATTTCATTCTGGAACATTGTTCGAAGGATATTCCGGTCGCGTTGATTACCGCCGATTCCGATCCGGAATTGCCGCAACGTCTAAAAGAGCTAAACATTGTTCTGCTGAAAAAACCGCTGAAACCGGCCTCATTACGTTCATGGTTATCTGGACTGAAAATTTCCGACTCCTAAGTAGATAACGATCTGATCAATGCCCATTTCACACCCTGAAATGGGCATTTTTTATACTCAACTGCCACATAAACTTACCTAGCTTGCATAAAATTTATTCTAATGTGCTAAAAGCAGCAAATATGCCGAAAATACAGCTGAATAAATTGACCAAAATGCTCATTTTTTAATTCACTATGGCAAAAACTGACGAATGTATTAATGTACATGTGTACACTTAGTTACAATTAATTATCTTATTGTTTTTAATAAAAATTAAAGAGTAATTTTCCACTACTATAACTTTAGTCGTATTTTTATCCCTTGTACTTGGCTCTAAAAATAGAGGAATAAGAAACGATCAGTTTCCATCTCATGTAGCCTTAATTTTTTTGGTCGCTGATCTATTTCTGCATATCGGAGTTCTTCACATGAACATAGATCAAAACCAGGGCCTGAATCAGACCCAGCAGTTTCACCGTCAATATGGCGCCAACGCCTTATTGCCAAGCATTGACTGGGCACAGATCTTTAAATACAGCAAGCTGAATGATGCCCAGTATCAGGCACTGGAAACGCTGTATCAGAGTGCAGTACCCCTGGCACTGCAAGTCTTTGATGAATTACATTTTGATGTCTTTGAACCTTATGCCTACAAGCCGCAAGGTCTGGGACTATTTGAAAAGATTGCTGAACAGGAAGACAAGCTGATTCAGTCTTTAGAAGCTGAAGCAGAGGACCTTCCAGCAAAAACCCGTCATCAGATCTGGAGCATGTTGCTGCGTGGTGGCGCGGTACTGGTCTTTAAGGCCTGGCTGGGTAAAGTCAAAAATGAAGAAGATTGTCTGGACACCAGCCAATTTGATGAGCTGTCTGATCTGTTATTTATCAAAACCTGCCCACATGAGCTGGCGCAGCGTTTACATGTCGATCCGAATACGCGCGACGAACATGTCTTCCTGATGTATGACAATGAAGTTTATCTGGATCGTTTTAACAGTCTGGAAACTGCGGCACTGTTTGTGGATCTGGGTGTATATGATGCGACTTTCCTGAGTCTGCGTGATGATCGCGTGGCGGAATATCTGAAATCGAAAGGTTATGTCACTGAAGAGCAGATTGACGAATTGCAATGTGCCTTAAATCCATTGTTTTGTGATGATTTCACCCGCAAACAGGATTATATCGCCTAGCTGACTCAGGCCTTTGCACTCATTTTTGCAGATTTCGCCCATAAAAAAAGACCTCCAAGGAGGTCTTTTTCAATTCGGCTATGCAGAACTTACATTTTGCGGTCTTCAATATTCAGTGCATTGATGGCCAATACCGCTTGTGTCCGGTTTTGTACGCCAAGCTTACGGAAGATTGCAGTCACATGCGCTTTAATCGTCGCTTCCGATACATCCAGCTCATAAGCGATCTGCTTGTTTAATAAACCTTCAGCCACCATCATCAATACCCGGAACTGTTGTGGCGTCAAAGACTGGATCCGTTCTGCCAAAGCCGTTTCATCGGCAGCACGCGGATCAAAATTCATATTGGCCGGCAGATTTGGCGGTAACCAGATTTCACCTTCTAGCACTTCACGAATCGCTTCACCGATATGGCTTGGGTGGGCAGATTTAGGAATATAGCCCATCGCACCATGCGCGATCGCACGCTGGATGATGCTGACTTCTTCATGTGCAGACACGACAATAATCGGTAAAGACGGATATTGTGCGCGGACATGCACGAGGGCAGAAAAGCCGGAAGCGCCCGGCAGGTTTAAATCCAGCAGCACAAGATCAGGCTCAGGGCCATTTTCTAGACGTTCATAAAATTCATTGACTGCCGCAGTTTCATGAATCTGGGCTTGTGGCAGGCTATAACGTACAGCTTGAATCAAGGCATGACGAAATAGTGGATGATCATCAACGATTAAAATATTCATAGGCAACGTGAGAGATCTTGGCACGGTAGTCCCTATTCTAACCACACAACCCGGTTAAGGATATGCAAGACACTACAATTTTTAAAATAATATGCAGTTTTTCTTCAAAATTGCCCATTTTTGCACTATTGCAATAATTGTTTAATTCTCATCACTTTTTTATATATCACTTATTCCTCACTGAAAAAGCTTATCTTTATTCAATATAAATATAAATATCATTCATTTACCCACAAAACCTTCCTTAAAAATCAGGCCTTTGTCGTATATCGCAAAATCAGATAACTTTTCAGCTTTTCGTTATTTTACAGCCCTTCGCTGAATCGGGATTAATAGGGTCATTCCGAGATTAACCCTATTTTCAGGTTCTAAATATGTCTAATTTTAATGCGCAAAAACCCTTAAATATTGTTGCCGTATCTGGCGGTTTAAATCACCCCTCAAAAACCGAAGCCTTGGTTCAGGCCATTCTGGATGAGCTTGGGGAAGCGACACCAATCAATGTGCATTTCATTAAATTTAGTGAAATTGGTTCGCTCTTGGGCGGCGCGATTTATCGCAATCAGTTGCCGCAACGCGTTCAGAATGATCTGGCAGCAGTAGAAGCCGCAGATGCGCTGATTGTCGGCACTCCTGTGTACCGCGCTTCATTTACAGGCCTGTTCAAGCATTTCTTTGACTTTGTCGAGCAAACGGCGCTGGTGGATGTTCCGGTATTACTGGCGGCTTCTGGTGGCAGTGACCGTCATGCACTGGTACTTGAACATCAACTGCGTCCTTTATTCAGCTTCTTCCAGGCACAGACTTTACCGATTGGGGTCTATGCTACCGACCGCGATTTCACCCCTGAATATACCATCCACAGTGAACTGCTCCGCGACCGGATTACCCTGGCTGTAGCGCGTGCATTACCGATTCTGGAATGGGCACCAGCCAAGGGACAACGTGCTGAAGTGATTAAAGAAAAAACCATTCAAGCCAGTCAAAATCTGGGCATTAACAAGCAGATCGAACAAGAAGAAGTATTGCCTTCAGCAGCCGTGCCAAGTCTGGATGCCGCAGAATCGCGCTTGCACAGCAAGAAAGCACCAAAGACTCAAGTGGCTTGAACACAGCATTACAAAGGGTGATGAATATGTCGAATGATAAAAATATCGTATTTGCCTATTGGGTGCCGAATGTCAGTGGTGGCCTGGTGGTCAGTAACATCGAGCAGCGCACCGACTGGAGCTATGACTATAACGTGCGTCTGGCACAAACCGCTGAACAGGCAGGCTTTGATTATGCTCTGACCCAGATCCGTTTTACTGCCGGCTATAATGCAGAAAACCAGCATGAATCGGTGAGTTTCAGTCATGGTATTCTGGCCAAAACTGAACGCCTGAAAGTCATTGCCGCGATTCTGCCGGGTCCTTGGAAGCCGGCACTGGCTGCCAAACAACTGGCGACGATTGACCATCTGAGCAATGGCCGGATTGCGATCAATGTGGTCAGTGGCTGGTTCCGCGGTGAGTTTGATGCCATTGGGGAAGAATGGCCGGAACATGATGAGCGTTATGCCCGTTCGGAAGAGTTTATCCGTAGCCTGAAAGGGGTCTGGACCCAAAACAACTTTAATTTTGAAAGTAAATATTATCAATTCAAAGACTATACCCTGAGTCCGAAACCGCTACAAAAACCGCATATTGAAATCTTTCAGGGCGGCAGTTCCCGGGCAGCACGTGATATGGCTTCTCGCGTATCTGACTGGTACTTCACCAATGGCAATACCCCGGAAGAGCTGAAAAAACAGATCGATGATATTCGTGAAAAAGCCAAGGCAAATCATCACTCGGTGAAAATCGGCGTAAATGCCTTTGTGATTGCACGGGATACCGAAGAAGAAGCTCAGGCTGTATTGCAGGAAATTATTAGCAAGGCCAATGTGCAGGCAGTGAAATCTTTTGGTGAAGCGACCCGTGAAGCCGGCGCAGCAAGTCAGGAAGGTGAAGGCAACTGGGCCAAATCCACCTTTGAAGATCTGGTGCAATACAATGACGGGTTCCGCACCAATCTGATTGGGACACCGCAGCAGATTGCTGAACGGATTATCGAGCTGAAAAAAGTGGGCGTTGATCTGATTCTGTCAGGCTTCCTGCACTTTATTGAAGAGGTTGAATATTTTGGCCAGAAGGTGCTGCCTTTGGTCCGTGAGCTTGAAGCACAACAGGCAACACCTGTGCAGCAAGAAGAAGCTGAGCCCGTATAATCATTCCAATAAATCTCAGCAGACTCACTCCCTCCCTCAAGGCTCGGCTTGGGGGATTTTTTTATGTGATAAAATTGTTGTCTGGCTAGGTTTGAGACCAGCAATTCCTTAAAATTCTGCACTAACGACTTTCCAAGAATTTTAATAATGCAACTGATCTGGTTTCGTCAAGACCTCCGCATTCATGATCATGCCGCGCTCTGGCATGCCACCCAGCAAGGACCCTGTTTTGCTCTCGTGGTTCTCTCTCCCGAACAATGGAAGCTGCATCAGGATGCCCGGATTAAAATCGATTTTTATCTGCGTCGACTCATTATCTTAAAGCAGCAGTTAGCGCAGCTGAATATTCCGTTAATCATTTTAAATGTTCCCTTATGGCAAAACCTGCCTGCCGAAATGCTAAGCCTGTGCCAAAAACTGCAGATTGATACGCTACATGCCAATATTGAAGTGGGCGTGAATGAACTGCAACGTGATGCACAGCTACAGCAGATGCTGGAACAGCAGCAGATCCGGGTCGAGCTGTATCATGATCGCAGCCTGTTTCCACTGACCAGTATCCGTAATCAGTCCAATCAACCCTATCAGGTCTATAGCGCATTCAAGAAAAAATGCTATGAACGACTGATTCAGGATATACCGGGCTGCTATCCCGCCATTCAGCCTCAAGATCCGCTTGAATTACCAGACCAGCTGACCAGCTTTGATCTGGGAAAATTTGCAGTTGATTATAAGGTCGATCATGTTGCCCAGTTCTGGCCTGCGCAGGATCAAGCTGCCTTAGAGCTGCTCGATGATTTTATCGGGGAGAAAATGGCTCACTATAAAACCGAGCGTGATTTACCTGCAGTCGATGGTACCAGCCGCCTGTCACCATATCTGAATATCGGTATTCTCTCGATCCGTCAATGTATGCAGATCCTGTTTAAGGACGGTTATTTCCAGATTGATGATATCGGTCAGCAGACCTGGCTGGATGAACTGCTCTGGCGCGAGTTTTATCTGCATACCCTGTTTGATTTTCCCCGTGTATCCAGACATCGGCCTTTTAAGGAAAATACCGATAATATCCAGTGGCGTAATGCACCTGAAGATCTGGCTGCCTGGCAACAAGGACACACCGGGATTCCGATTGTCGATGCCGGTATGCGGCAAATGCAGGCTACTGGCTGGATGCATAACCGGGTGCGCATGATTACTGCAATGTTCCTGTGTAAAAACCTGCTGATAGACTGGCGCTTGGGAGAAAGCTGGTTCATGCAGCAGCTGATTGATGGTGATCTGGCAGCGAACAATGGCGGCTGGCAATGGTGTGCTTCGACCGGCATGGATGCCGTGCCCTATTTCCGGATTTTTAACCCGGTCGGCCAGTCACAAAAGTTTGATCCGAATGGGGATTATATCCGTCAATGGGTGCCAGAACTGGCGCATCTGGATGCCGAAAGCATTCATGACCCCTATGCCAAAAATCTGGATCTTGAACTGGATTATCCAAAACCGATCGTGGATTTAAAAGCCTCTCGTGTAAGAGCGATTGAAGCTTTCAAGCAAATTTAAAACCAAACTTTTTCATCCAGAATAAAACAGCCTCTGATAAAGAGGCTGTTTTATTTTCAGATCAGGAATAAAAGCTTGGATCAGGCACTTTTCCAGTCAGCACCCATTCCCCCACTTCCTGATATTTATAATCGATCGGGTCATGCAAGGTCTGGGTGCGGACATTGCGCCAGAAACGGTCAAGATTGAGCTTGGCCGTGGTGGCCCGCGCACCCATCACCTGGAAAATATTTTGGGTAATATAGAGAGAGGTATTGGTTGCGGCAATTTTGGCTGTGGCAATGGCAACTGAGACTTCACCGCGCTGCTCAGCTGTTAAATCATTCCCAAGCTCCCAGGCTGCCTGTAAAGTCTGAACCGCTTTATCTGCCAGTAAGCGTACACTTTCCAGTTGTACATAAAACTCGGCAAAATGCTTCTGGATAAAAGGATCATTCACTGCATCGTCTGCCAGTGATTTGGACCAGGCTTTTTGGGTCTGTACACCCTGTCTGGCGATTTCAAATGCCCCTTCTGCCACGCCCAAAAACAGATGCACGAAAATCAGCTGGGCAATCAAAGGCCGTAGACTGGAATACGGTGTACTCAGTGGACCCGGATTTAACAGTAATTCATTTTCATGAATTTTGACCTGCTCAAAATGACTGGTACCACTGTCGGTCTGGCGTTGGCCCATATTGTTCCAGTCGCCCAGAAAGCTCACACCCTCTCGCTGGGTCGGAATCACACCTATCAGCAATTTTCCGGCTTCGTTATAGCCCGAACACAACAACATATCTGAATCGATCGAACCCGAGCAGAAGCTTTTATCTCCATGAAAAATATATTCGTTTTCTGAAACTTTTGTGGCTGTGGTGCGACGGTCCAGCGGATTTAGAGTATTACCCCAGAACAGATCATTTTGGGCTGTCTGTTCAAACCACGGGCCATATTGTTCCGCTTGGGAAAATAATTGCACGGTCGCAATCAGCAAATGGTGAAAGCCATAGACATGCGCCAGTGAACTGTCGACTTGGGCCATAATTTGAATGGTTTTAAAAATGGTCTGCCAATCTGCCTCCTGACCGCCGTACTGTTTTGGAATGGACAGGCCAAGCAAGCCACTCTGGCGAATCAGGTCACGCTCGGCCTTGGGATTCCCCCCCTGTTTGTCCCGCTCTGCGGCAGTCAAAGCAAAAGTTTCAGCAAGTTTCTGGGCAATATCGACAGGAGACTGATTTAAATATGGGGATTGTGCATTCATTATTTTAACTCATGTTCAGCATGGAAACAGCTTAGCAGATCAGGGTACTGACCTATATCCGAAAGCATGCAGAGCTTATGACTGATATAAAAATACCGGCAGAATGCCGGTATTGGAACCGCTTGAATTTAAACTTTATTACGCTGTACCTCTGCGATCAGATGATCCACCACCTGCGGTTCAGCCAGGGTTGAAGTATCTCCGAGACTATCCAGCTCATCGGCTGCAATTTTTCGCAGGATCCGCCGCATGATTTTGCCGGAGCGGGTTTTTGGCAAGGCCGGTGCCCAGTGCAAGGCGTCTGGTGTAGCCACTGGACCAAGAATCTTGCGTACCCAGCTGACCAGTTCTCCACGTAATTGATCTGAACTGGCAACATCAGCCTGCAAAGTCACAAAGGCACAAATGCCCTGACCTTTAATGTCATGCGGCATACCCACTACAGCGGCCTCAGCCACCGATTCATGCGCCACCAGTGCACTTTCAATTTCTGCAGTACCTAAACGGTGTCCGGACACATTCAGGACATCATCGACACGACCGGTAATCCAGTAATAACCATCTTTATCGCGACGCGCCCCATCTCCGGTAAAATAAGTACCGGGATAGGTAGAGAAATAAGCTTCAATAAAACGCTCCGGGTCTCCCCAAATGGTACGCATCTGACCCGGCCAGGAATCCTTAATCACCAGATTTCCCTCAGCTTCACCCTCCAGTTCCTTGCCATCGGCATCGACAATAGCCGGTTGTACCCCGAAGAAAGGCCGTGTCGCAGAACCTGGTTTTAAATCAGTCGCACCCGGCAATGGCGTAATCATAAAACCGCCAGTTTCGGTTTGCCACCAGGTATCGATGACGGGACAGCGGCTTTCACCGACCACGGTGTAGTACCAGTTCCAGGCTTCCGGATTAATTGGCTCACCGACCGATCCTAAAATTCTCAGGCTGCTACGGTCACTTTCCCGTACAAAAGCATCGCCCTCACGCATCATGGCGCGGATCGCGGTCGGTGCAGTATAGAGAATGGTCACGTTATGCTTATCAACAATATGTCCAGTACGCGCCCAGCTTGGATATTGCGGGACCCCTTCAAACATCACGGTGGTGGTTCCATTCGAAAGTGGTCCATACAGCACATAGGAATGCCCGGTGATCCAACCCACATCTGCGGTACACCAGAACACATCATCCTGTTTGATATCAAATGCTTCACGGAAGGTGCAATTCACATAGGTCAGATAACCGCCAGTGGTATGCATCACGCCCTTGGGCTTGCCGGTGGAACCTGAGGTATACAGGATAAACAGCGGATCTTCGGCATTCATCGGTTCGGGTGGACAGATGTCATTCACTGACATAATTTCCGTGTGATACCACAGATCACGTCCTTCCTGCATTTCAATTGGGTTACCGGTGCGGTGTACCACCATTACATTTTGAATCGAGTCTGTACCCGCCAGTTTCAGTGCTTCATCGACATTGGCTTTCAGTGGAATGGCCTTACCGCCGCGCATGCCGGAATCCGCAGTAATCACCATTTTCGCCTGACAGTCTTCAATCCGGCTGGCCAAAGAATCTGGCGAGAAACCACCAAATACCACGCAATGCACCGCCCCGATCCGGGCACAGGCCAACATAGCAATCGCAGCTTCAGAAACCATCGGCATATACAGCATGACCCGGTCGCCTTTCTGGATGCCATTTTTCTTCAGCACATTGGCAAAACGGCAGGTTTCATCATGCAGCTCGGCAAAGGAAATAATCTTGTGCCGCGAAGGATGATCCCCTTCCCAGATGATGGCCGGTTTATAAGGATGTTCTTTCAGGTGCCGATCCAGACAGTTGGCGCTGACATTGAGCTGACCATCGGCAAACCATTCGATTTTAAAATCGTCTTTGTTAAAGCTGGTATTTTTGACTTGGGTAAAGGGCTTGATCCAGTCCAGACGTTGCGCCTGTTCTGCCCAAAATTTATCTGGCTGTTCTATAGAATATTGATAACGTTCAAAGTACTGGTCTTCGAGCGTACGTGCTGTTTTTTTAAATTCTTCGGGTACTGGATAGATCTCTTGCATAGGTCACTTCCTTGATTTTGTTCTATCTCATCACGAGAGGTTAATGCTGCGTTGTTGATTGTTTTTTATGCATAATGGCAGTATGGCCTGCTTATTTCGAATCCGGCAATCATGCTTTCGTCGTAGATTATTTATACAAATTCAATCAAAATAAACCACAACTTACAGTACAGAATCTTCTGCGCAACTGTGTATGATCTGTAGCACAGCCCTTTAAAAATAAAATTGATCGCTTGTAGTTATTTCATCTGATTTAGCAGGATACACTTTATGAAATCGCCTGAATCTCCCTACTTTAACCCGCCTGCGCTGCCTGCAACCGATCATCCCCTGTCGATGAAAGGCCGCTTCGGACGCTTGAGCTTTATTGCCTGGTCGGCATTTCTGTATTTCATTTTTTTATTTGGCAGTATTGCACTGGGTCTCAGTATTGATATTGTGAATATTTCTACCCATTCTCTAGATCCCAACTGGCTGATTTCACTGCAAGGCTTGGCCAGTATCGGTGTACTGGTCATGGTTCTGGCCTATGTGTATTTCGCTTTAGTGGTGACCGTTCGCCGTTTGCATGATATGAACCGCAGTGGCTGGTGGGCGCTATTATTTTTACTGCCGGTAGTAAACATTTTTGTATGGCTTTATATCGTTTTTGGTTCGGGCGATCGCGGCAGTAATCAGTATGGTCCGGCACGGATCACCTTGCTCTGGGAAAAAATTCTGGCCTGGCTGATGATTATCCTGACCCTGCTTAGCCTGTTGGGATCTATCGCTTTATTCAGTTATATGAGCGGTGAAGAACAAACACCTACCCCCACGGAAATGATGCAAAAAACCACCAAATACTTTTAACAACAGCGCCGTTATTTTTAGAAAATATCCACTGGTGACTTCGAGTCCTTATTAATTTTTTGCTGAACATCAGGCAAAATAGGCAAAATTTGAATTGTGGAATTTTTGTGGCAGAGCAAAACAATACCTTAAGCCAGGTAACTGAGGGCACTACGGAGTTGTTACATCAGGCAACTGAAAAAACGACCCAGACCGTGATTGAACATACCGCCAAGTATAATGATGCCTACAGCACCATTGACAAGATCATGGAAGGTTTCTGGGAACGTGTGCCTTATTTCTGTATCGCGCTAATCGTAATTACGATTTTCTGGTTACTCTCCAAAGTCTTCAAGTTTTTCGTACGTAAAACTTTGGAAAACCGCTCTTATACCCGTCAGAATCTGGTGTTGGTACTCAACCGTGTCGGCAGTACCTTTATTATTTTCTTTGGTATTCTGATTGGACTGGTGATTGCTGTTCCTGGCTTTACCCCGGGTCAGCTGATGAGTGCCCTCGGAATTGGTTCAGTCGCGATCGGTTTTGCCTTCAAGGATATTTTCCAGAACCTGCTCTCTGGCGTGTTAATTCTGCTCAGTGAACCGTTCAAGATTGGCGACGATATTATCGTGAATGGCATGGAAGGTACGGTTGAAGATATCCAGATTCGTGCGACCTTCTTACGTTCACCAGATGGCCGTCGTATTGTCATTCCGAATGCCACGGTCTACACCAGTGCGGTTACGGTGAATACCGCCTATACCCGTCGCCGCTGCGAATTCGTGGTGGGCATCGGCTATGAAGATGACATCCAGAAAGCCAAGGACCTGATCACCGCTATTTTAGATAAAGATCCGACCATCCTGAGCCAGCCAGGCTTTAGTGTCAATGTGACGGCACTGGCTGACTTTTCTATTACCCTAAAAGCTTTCTGGTGGGTCGATACCACTGAAACTGGCACCGGAACTTCAATCAGTGCGGTGCAGGAACGGGTGATTCAGGCTTTTGCCGAGCATAATATTTCGATTCCTTATCCGGTACAGGAAGTCAAAGTCTATCGTGGTGAAGGCAATGAAGAAGCTTCAGCACGCGCTAAACAGTCGACCTAAAACATAAGGAATCACGGTTTCTGTACGGATAATACGGTTGCCCAGGCTCACAGCCTGGCAGCCGTTTTTGATGAGTAAATCAACTTCATATGGAATAAATCCACCCTCCGGACCAATAACAATCGTACAGGGATGCTCAATCGCAAAGGGCATCGCTTGCTCTGCATAAGGATGTGCCACATAAGCCGGACCATCCGCACTAATCAAACCCGGCAAGATATCTTCAACAAAGGGTTTAAAGCGTTTATACAGCTCGATTTTCGGAGCAACCGTATCGCCTGCCTGTTCCAGTCCCAGCTCGATATAATGATTTAACTGCTGTAAAAATGGAGTTTGCCAATAGCTTTTATCGACACGGTAGCTATGTAGTAAAATGATTTTTTCAACGCCCAAGGTGACACTGTCCATGATCAGACGGCGCAGCACTTTCGGACGTGGCAAGGCCACGATTAAAGTCACTGGCAATTTTTCCGGAACAGTTTCTTGTTGCAGCGGTTTCAAGCGCACTGCTTTTTCAGAAATTTCGACAATCTCAGTCAGGTAACGCTGACCTTCCCGAATTCCGACTTTTAAAGTATCTCCCACCTGAATCTGTAGATGCTGCTGCAGATGTTCCAGTTGCCTAGTTGAGCTAATCGACCAGAATTCAGCTTCGGTTTGACGTGGATCAAGCAGGACGATATTCATAATGATCAAGTTCAAAAAAATAAGAAGTGAAGAGTTAAAAGATGAAAAAAATAAGGTTTCTGACCAGACTATAATTACAATCAGCTATTACGATTGGTGGCAGGGATGCCGCCCGTATCACTGAGGGATAAGGACATCCCTTCAGTGATACAAAAGATTTTTGCTACTTTTCATCTCTGAAAAGTAGGTATCCCCTACGAATGAATATTTCGATCAAACATGATAAATGAGGGAATGACCAAAAATTATAAATACTGATCAATCACCTGAATATGCTTGGCAAGTGACCCCGTATTTAACTGCATAATTTTCTGCGCTGCTGCATTCAAATTTTCCGCCTTAACCTGATCTTGCAAAAGTTCCAGTAATACTTCTGCAGCCTGCTGGGCATTCTGTACTACTGCGACTGCATCCGATTGAACAAACTCATCCACGATGGTCTGAAAATTAAAATAGTTTTTGCCTAAAACAGTCGGCACATTCAGCGCAATCGGTTCCAGAATATTATGTCCACCACCTGGTTCATTTAAAGAACCACCAACATAACAGGCTTGACTCAAAGCATACCAAAGCCACATTTCACCCATAGAGTCGGCCAGATAAACCTGGGTATCTGCCTCAATATGTTGCCCCAAACTACGGCGCCGGGTTGTTAAACCTAGTAACTGTGTCGCCTGAAACACCTCATCAAAACGTTCCGGATGGCGTGGCACTACGATACAAACTAATGTTGGATCTGCATCCAGTGCAGATTTAAGTTCAGCCATCAATTGTTGTTCTTCAGGCGCATGCGTACTGGCTAGCGTAATGATCTTCCGGCCTTGCAAAGACCATTCCTGTTTCAATTGAGCCGCATGATCAATAAATTGCTGCGGTGCCGTAATATCAAACTTGATATTGCCCAAGACCTGAGTTTTTTCTAAAGCTATACCTAGATCAATATAACGTTGCTGGGTGGCTGTATCCTGTGCCAAAAGACCAGTTAAATTCTTGAGCATGCCACGGGTCAAACCTTTGACCTTGGCATAGCCTTTGGCGGATTTTTCGGACAGACGCGCATTCAACAATACACTTGGCACATTAAACTGGGGTGCCTGATCCAGCAGATTCGGCCAAAGTTCAGTTTCCATCAGCAATAAAAGTTTCGGCTGATATTTTTGATAAAATTCACGAATTAAAGTTTTCTGGTCAGCAGGCAAATACACGGCTTGAAACAAATCGAGATAAGGCGCTTTTAAAAAAAGTGATTTAGCGCGTGCCTGACCGGTTTTGGTGGTATTGGTGACCAGCACCGGATGGCCAAGTTTTAAATAATGTTCAATTAACGGTTGGGCAGCATTGGTTTCACCCACCGACACCACATGAAACCAGATGGCATGCAGGTTTTTGGGTGGCTGAAACGGGCCGAAACGTTCTGTCAGTTCTTGTTGTAATTGTTCAGGATCGGTCGCACGTTTACGGATACGCGATTGATATAAGGGTTTAACCAGCGCCAAGGCTGCGTTATACCAAAATGGAGTGGCCACATTGCGCCCCTGTCCAAAGATTCAATGGGCAGAATATAGCAGAGCCACATCAACATGTTAATCAATGTGACTCATTTTTAGATTATTCTACTGTAGTTAAAGCTTCTGCTTCAGCCAATGTCGGATAATCAATATAGCCTTCCGCGACATTGGTTCCGATCATATTTTCCAGCTTCAGTTCATTGAGCGGCGCATCTTCGAGCAGACGTTCGTATAGATCCGGATTGGCAATATACGCCTTACCAAAAGCCACCGCATCAGCCTTGCCTGAAGCCAGTAATTCAATGGCATCTTCACGACTTAGTTGCATATTGGCAATATAAGGCACTCCATTTGAGCGCTGTTTCATATATTCAGAAATACTGTCTTCTGCCAGATATTCACGGGTAAAGAAGAAGGCAATCTTGCGCTTACCCAGCTGCTCCATGGCATAGCCAAATGTTTCACGTGGATCATTGTCGCCCATGTCATGGTCATCACAACGCGGCGCAAAATGCACCCCTACACGATCTGCGCCCCATACTTCAATCAGTGCATCAGTTGCTTCTAGCAGGAAACGTGTACGATTTTCCACTGAACCGCCGTATTCATCTTCACGCTGATTGGTTTTGCTTTGCAAGAACTGGTCAATCAGATAACCATTGGCAGCATGTAATTCAACACCATCAAAACCGGCTTCTTTAGCACGAATCGCGGCTTGCTTATATTGCTCGGTAATGGCATGAATTTCCGAAATTTCCAGCGGACGCGGCAACACATAAGGACGTTTTGGACGTAACAAGCTGACATGACCCGCCTGTTGTACTGCACTTGCAGAGACTGGTGTTTCACCATTTAACAGATCCGGATGCGATACACGACCAACATGCCAAAGCTGGGCAACAATCAGACCGCCCTTCTCATGAACCGCTTGAGTAACCTTTTTCCAGCCTTCGACCTGAGCATCGGTAAACAATCCTGGAGTATTTAAATAGCCATTGGCTTCTTCAGAAATCACTGTGGCTTCAGAAATAATCAGGCCAGCACTTGCACGTTGCGCATAGTACTCAACCATCATTGGGGTTGGAACGCGATCAGCAGTTGCGCGGTTACGGGTCAGCGGCGCCATGATGACACGGTTTTTAAGCTCTAACGCACCGAGCGTTAAAGGAGAATTTAATTCAGCCATCGTTACTCCCACCTGTTAAAGGTGTTGTTGTAGGTGTTCGATAAATTGTTGAATCAAAGTTTCATTGCGGGAGAAATATGACCACTGTCCATGCTTGGTCGCAGTGATCAGGCCAGTCTGCTGTAATACAGACAAATGATTGGACATGGTGGACTGGGAAACCTGGCCCAAACGTTCAATTTGACCTGCACAGACCCCACGTTGAAAGCCACCACACTCTTCCGCAGACAGATATTGCTCCGGAGATTTTAACCACTCCAGAATTTGTCGACGGGTCGGATTGGCTAAGGCTTTAAAAATTAGATCAAGGTCCATAGGCACATCACAATCAGTGGCGCAACGAAACTTTATTCAGCATCTGCGACCATTATATCGTATTTTTTCGATTTATATATCGAAAATTTTAGATATAATGGTCGCAATCTGCACAAGCTTTGTTACGCCAGCTTTTAAACGATTTCTTACAGGCCCTGTTTCAGGCTTGCTTCGATAAATTTGTCCAGATCACCGTCCAGAACTGCGCCAGTATTGGAATTTTCCACACCTGTACGCAAATCCTTAATACGTGAATCATCCAGGACATAAGAACGGATCTGACTACCCCACCCAATGTCAGACTTGGAATCTTCCAGTGCTTGTGCCGCTTCGTTACGTTTGCTCATCTCGAGCTCATAAAGTTTGGCACGTAACTGCTTCCAGGCGTGGTCACGGTTGGCATGTTGTGAACGCTGGTTCTGACAGGCCACCACAATTCCGGTCGGTGCATGGGTTAAACGCACGGCAGAATCTGTTTTGTTAATATGCTGACCACCCGCCCCTGATGCACGATAAGTATCGGTACGAACATCGGACGGATTGATTTCAATTTCGATATTGTCATCAACTTCCGGTGACACAAACACGGCAGAGAACGAGGTATGACGACGGTTGCCCGAGTCAAAGGGCGACTTACGCACTAAACGGTGTACACCAGATTCGGTACGTAACCAGCCATAGGCGTACTCACCTTCCACACGAATCGTCGCAGATTTAATCCCGGCAACATCCCCATCAGATTCTTCCATCACTTCTGCTTTAAAGCCATGACGTTCAATCCAGCGTAGATACATACGTAGCAACATAGACGCCCAGTCCTGTGCTTCTGTACCGCCTGAACCAGCTTGAATTTCAAGATAGCAAGGGTTTGGATCCATCGGATTATTGAACATACGGCGAAATTCAAGCTTGGCCAGTTCTTCTTCAGCCGTGCTCAGTTCAGCCTGTACGTCTTCTAGCAAGCTTTCATCATCCGCTTCAACCGCCAGATCAAGCAAAGCCTGTGCATCTTCAAGCTGGGTACTTAAGCGATCCAGCACATTTAATACATTTTCAAGCTCGCCTTTTTCTTTGGCCATTGCTTGAGCACGACTCTGATCATTCCATATGGTTGGATCTTCTAATTCACGCAGGACTTCTTCTAAACGCTCTTTTTTCAGATCGTAGTCAAAGATACCCCCGTAGTGTTTGACCACGTTCGTTTAAGTCTTTTAATTGGTTTAGATACGGATTAATTTCCACGTGAATTACTCTCAATCAAAATTAGGCACAAAATTCTTAGCCCGATATTATAGCACAGTCTATTTCCGCTATTTTAACGATCCATTCAGTCTAAAGCTCGAATATCTTGAGCATTTAGACCTGTATTTCCCTCATCCAATTTTCAACATCTCATAGACTCTTTTGCGTCTTTTTATCCGAAATTTTTATCGGCTTTTTAGCCCCGTTTTATGACCGAAATATAATTTTGCAATTGATTTTATAATTTAGGATTTCTTATTGTTCTGTATAAAAAATCAGCGAATTCAATAGATTCCACAATATCTACACACTTTTAATAAAACACTACATTATAAATTTAATTTTATTATTCAGTCACTTGTTCAGCAAAAATTACACAAGATTACGCTATTCACATTACTGTAACTTTCCTTTGATTGACGATCTTTGGAATTGCTCTAGACTGAAAGTTGTAACAAAAAGTGTAATGTTTTTAACTCACGATTTGAGGGGTAGTAACCATGAAAAAATTAGCGATTGCTTCGGCACTACTTTCAGCAATAGCAATGACTGGTACAGCAGCACATGCTTACCAAGCAGAAATTGGTGCATCAGCAGGAGTGGTTGATCCTGACAACGGTGGAACTAGCGGTTCTTTCGGCGTTGATGGTACATATTACTTCAATCCAGTTCAAACACGTAATGCACCATTAGCAGAAGCAGCATTCCTTGATCGTGCTAGCAACGTGAGTGCGCAATATCAATATAATGAAATTGGTGATTCTGAAGCGCATCGTTATGGCGTAGGTGCAGAGTACTTCGTACCGAATTCTGACTTCTACTTAAGCGGTAACGTCAATGGCCATGATCTGCAGGACAATGATGATCTAGAAAATGATTTAACCACCTATGCAGCTGAAGTCGGTTATCTGCCAGCGCCAGGTCTATTGATTGCGGCTGGTGTGAAAGGTTGGGATAACGACAATGATGATGGCGTAGATCCAACACTTCGTGCTAAATATGTGACGACATTAAGCAATGGTAAAGATATCAACCTGGAAGCAGGTGCAGCGTTTGGTGATCTAGATGAATACAATCTGGCAGCAGATTATTTCATCGACAAAACCTTGAGTGTCGGTGCTGATTATCACAATAATGATATTACCGACAAGAGCGAATTTGGTATCAATGCACGTAAGTTCATTAACCAGCAAGTGAGCTTAGAAGGCCGTGTCGGCTTTGGCGAACAGTTTAACAATGACTACAATACCTTTGGTGTAGCAGCGAAGTACCGCTTCTAATCTAAAACCAAAAGTTAGTCATGCATAGAAAACCCATCCTCGGATGGGTTTTTTTATTGCACTCTTAACAAGCATTTAGGTATTTTTGCACATTGACGGGGCGAATATAAACTGTACAATTTGTTACAACTGTTCATCAAACAGTCATATTTTTATAACAAAGAGAGAAATCTAAATGCTTAAGAAACTTGCTCTTGCTACAGCGCTTCTTGCTGGCCTGGGAACTGCACACGCTTATCAAACTGAAGTTGGGGCTTCTATTGATCTTCTTGATCATGACCAAGGTGGTTCGGATGTAGGTTTTGCTATCGATGGGACTTACTACTTCAACTCGGTCCAAGTCAAAAATTCACCTTTGAATGAAGCTGCATTCTTAAACCGTGCCAGCAATGTGAATGGTGTATTAAGCTATCAAGATGATTCAGACACGTTTGGCATTGGTGCTGGTATTGAGTATTTTGTTCCAAATTCAGACTTTTATTTAAGTGGTAACATTGCTCATTTTGATAATGATGCTGGTGACATAACTGGTTACGCTGCTGAAGCGGGTTATTTACCTGTTCCTGGCTTATTAGTAGCACTTGGTCTTGTAGGTATTTCTGAAGACAATGCAGACGATGAAATTGATCCAACTTTACGTGCCAAATATGTAACACAAGTCGGTCAATACGATATGAACTTCGAAGGTGGTGCAAGTTTCGGTGATATCGATGCTTATAACCTAGGTGCAGATTTATATCTAGACAAAACTTTCAGTGTTGGCTTAGGATTCTCTGACTCAGACCTAGAAGGTAATGATGTTTTTACTATTCGTGCCAAAAAATTCTTTAACCAACAAGTTAGCTTAGAAGGTTCGATTAATTTTGCTGATAATGCTGATATCTTTGGCGTACGTGGTGCATACCGCTTCTAATCTCTCCGATTAAAAGCAAAAAAACCGCTCACTCGAGCGGTTTTTTATGGTCTATTGTTCTAAATGCATAATCCGCATTTGCAGACTGACATTGCCATTAAAGACATTTTTATCCAGCTCATAGACCAAACGCGTATCTTTCATCGGATCAAAGTCATATTTATCCGCTGCATTGAAGGCGATCGCATCCACGACCTGACCATTCTCCAACGCCACACGTAACTTAAGATGCACATCTTTAAGCCAGCGATAGTCCATAATTTTGAACACACCGTCAAAAATCGGCTGGGGAAATTTTTGCCCCCATGGACTTAAATTCTGCAATAAATTGACTGTTTCGATCTGAAAAGCAGAAGCTGGCAACTCTCCATCTGTCCATAAAGTCGCAGTGAATAAATCCTCATCCATCACACCAATCAGTGCTTCAAAGACCTGCTTAAACTCAGCGAAATTTTCTTTTTTCAGGGTTAAACCGGCTGCTGCTGCATGTCCCCCAAAATGACTGACTAAATGGGGATACTGCTCCGCCACCTGTTCAATCGCATCACGAATATGAATACCTTCAATCGAACGCGCCGAACCTTTGATATGAATCCCATCCTGATCCGCGGCAAAAACAATACTCGGACGATGAAATTGCTCTTTTAAACGCCCTGCTACAATCCCGATCACTCCCTGATGCCAATGCGGTTCGAACATGATCAGCGCAGCAGGTAATGCCGTCGCATCTAACTGGATTTTCTCAAGTTCGTTTAAAGCGTCCTGCTTGATTTTGCCTTCCACCTGACGGCGCTCGACATTAAGCTGATTCAGCTGTTCAGCCAGTGGATAGGCCATTGCTAGATCAGGAGCCAGCAGACATTCGATGCCGATGTCCATGGTTTCCATGCGTCCAGCCGCATTAATTCGCGGGCCCAGAACAAAACCGAGATCTTGGGCTTTTAGACCAGCAGGGTCACGTTTGGCAATATCCAGCAGTGCACTGATTCCTGCACGGCACTGCCCTTGCTGAATGCGTTTCAGACCTGCATCAACCAGAATCCGGTTGTTATAGTCCAGACTCGCGACATCGGCATAAGTACCGAGTGCCACCAGATCAAGATAATTGGTAATTACCGTAGAGGATTTTCCAAGTTTCTTGCGATGGGTAGACAGATTGGCCAGTATATAAAAAGCCACCCCGACCCCAGCCAGTGCTTTGCTTGGAAAGTCGCAACCGAGCTGATTGGGATTGACCACGGCTTCGGCTTTTGGTGTCGGCTTGGTCGTCAGATGGTGATCAGTAATGATCACCTGCATGCCATGATCTTGTGCCTGTTTGACTCCGTCATGGCTGGAAATGCCATTATCCACGGTAATCAGTAAATCAGGTGTGAAACTGACAAAGGCCAGATCTGCAATTGCGGGCGTCAATCCATAACCATATTTAAAACGGTCCGGTACCAGATATTCGACATTGGCACCCATATCGCGCAATGCCAGCACCATGAGTGCGGTACTGGTCGCGCCATCGGCATCATAATCGCCAACAATCACGATTTTCTGGCCACGATCAATTGCCTGATCCATCAATTGAATTGCTTCGGGCAATCCTTTCATGGTGGGTGCCAGCAAATGCTTCAGCTTGAGCTCAAGCTCCTGCTCGGACTCCACCCCGCGACGGGCAAGAATCTCGGCTACAAATGCAGGAACACCCGCTAAGTTTTCAGAACGGGTTAGCAATGGCCGTTGTTTGATTTCCAGTTTTTGCATGGTTATGGCATTAAGCGCTCTAAAGTCCAGCCATCATCGCTTTTACGATAACTCAGACGGTCATGTAAACGGTTCGGACGACCCTGCCAGAATTCATAATAATCAGGTTCGAGACGATAACCGCCCCAGAATACCGGCTTGTCCAGCTGTTGCTGATTGGCAACCTGGGTATGCAAATCCCAAAAACGTTGCTGCAATTCCTCACGACTAGCCACGATGCCACTTTGCGGGGTACTGATATGCGCGGCAATCTGGCTTTCGCGTGGACGTTTATGATAATAGTCGGTCGATTCTTCTTCCGATATTTTCTTTACACGACCCGAAATACGAATCTGACGTTCCTGATCCTGCCAGTAGAACAACAGTTCGGCATAAGGATTTTTAGCCAGATCTAAACCTTTTTGACTATCATAGTTGGTATAAAAATCATACCCTGCGTCAGTCGCTCCACGCAGCAATACCGTACGCACATGCGGACGGCCTTGTGCATTGGCTGTTGCCAACGACATGGCATAGGGCTCGTGCAATTTTGCTTCCAGTGCATGGTTAAACCATTGCAAGAACTGCATATGCGGATTCGGATTGACTTGCTGTTCCTGTAACTCGCCTTTTTCATAATTCAGGCGTAGTTCACTTAGATCCTTGATCAGATCACTCATTATCTATGTTCCCGTTAAGCTGCATTGGCACGCACAGCATCTGCCAGGCTGTTTGCAAGTGTGGTGACTTCAGCCAGATCATCGCCTTCGACCATCACACGAATGACAGGTTCTGTGCCGGATTTACGAATCAATAAACGGCCACGGCCTTTAAGCTGCTGTTCGGCTTTTTCAAATTCAG
The DNA here is from genome assembly GCF_049898185.1 of Acinetobacter sp. 40AMC3-4. Lineage (GTDB taxonomy): Bacteria > Pseudomonadota > Gammaproteobacteria > Pseudomonadales > Moraxellaceae > Acinetobacter. The sequence continues at coordinate 30,311 of NZ_JAFCXG010000009.1, read as the reverse complement.
CTGCCAGTGCAGGCACTGAATAAGGATCAAACATGGCATTTAAACGTACATTGACCAGGACATTTGGCAACAGTTTAAAGTCAGCCACAAGTTCATGCAGGGCTTTTTTCTGTTCAACCATCACCGTTAATACCTGCAAGGCGGCAATAATCGCATCGCCTGTGGTGCTCTTGTCCAAAGTCAGAATATGACCTGAAGGCTCACCACCAATGGTCCAACCATTTTCTTCCAGGCCCTGCAATACATAACGGTCGCCGACTTTGGCACGTAATAACGGCACTTGTGCTTTTTCCAGTGCCAGTTCCAGCGCCATATTGCTCATTAAGGTACCGACGATACCTGCCGGTTTTTTCGAGCTTTGAGTCGCAAGAATATAAAGAATATGGTCGCCATCAATCAAATTGCCGGCTTTATCTACGAGAACCACACGGTCAGCATCCCCATCAAAGGCAATACCCAAATCCGCTTGATGTTGAACCACAGCCTGTTGCAAGCTTTCCGGATGGGTTGAACCACAGCCCTCATTAATATTCAAACCGCTCGGCTCATTGTGAATTGCAATCACACGTGCGCCCAGTTCACGGAACACTGCAGGCCCCACGTTATAGGCTGCACCATTGGCACAATCCACTACAATGGTAAGTTCATTCAGATCCAGATGATACGGGAAAGTCGATTTACAGAATTCAATATAGCGACCGTTAGCATCTTTAACCCGGATACTCTTACCCAGATTTGCTGTATCTTCAATCAAAAAATCTTTTTCAAGTTCCTGATTAATTTCGTCTTGCAAGGCATCTGGCAGTTTTTTGCCTTCCGCAGAGAAGAACTTAATGCCGTTGTCAAAATACGGGTTATGCGAAGCGGAAATGACAATACCCAAGCTGGCATGCAAAGCACGGGTCAGATGAGCAATGGCTGGAGTCGGTAGTGGACCTAAAAGATGAACATAAACGCCAGCGGCATTTAAACCTGCCTGCAAGGCTGCTTCCAGGATATAGCCAGACAAACGGGTATCTTTACCCAGAACCACCAATGGTTTGGATTTTTTACTATGGCGTTTTAAAACTTTTCCGGCTGCAAATCCCAGTTTCAGGGCAAACTCAGGGGTAATCGGCAATTCGCCAAACTTTCCACGAATACCATCCGTACCAAAATAACTCATCTTTATCTCACTTCTTAGCGGATGATTGATATCACCCATTTTTTTCCTTGAGTCACACTTTACACCAAAATAAAAAAGCCGTCATTTGCATGACGGCTTTTTAAAATTTTAAATCACAGGAAATTAACCTACGCGATAGTTTGGTGCTTCTTTGGTAATGGTCACATCATGTACATGCGACTCAGACATACCGGCAGAAGTGATTTTCACAAACTTGGCATTCTGACGCAGGTCTTCAATCGTCGCAGAACCGGTATAACCCATTGAAGAACGTAGGCCGCCCATCATCTGATGTACGATATTACCCATTGGGCCTTTGTACGGTACACGACCTTCAATACCTTCAGGAACCAGCTTCTCGGCACCGGCCTTGGAGTCCTGGAAGTAACGGTCAGCAGAACCTGTCGCACCCGCCATCGCACCCAATGAACCCATACCGCGATAAGCCTTGTAGTAACGGCCCTGGAAGAATTCAACTTCGCCTGGTGCTTCTTCAGTACCGGCCATCAATGAACCAACCATAATCGTGCTTGCGCCCGCACCAATCGCTTTGGCCATATCGCCAGAGAAACGAATACCGCCATCTGCGATCAAAGGAATCTGATCTTTCAGCGCATTGGCAACAGAATCAATCGCAGAGATCTGTGGCATACCAATACCCGCCACAATACGCGTGGTACAGATTGAACCAGGACCAATACCAACTTTAACGGCATCCGCACCTGCATCAAGTAACGCCAGCGCAGCATCACCTGTCGCGATATTACCGCCAATCACCTGAACTTGTGGATAGTTAGCTTTCACCCAACGTACGCGTTCGATTACACCCGCAGAATGGCCATGTGCAGTATCAACTACAATCACGTCCACACCTGCATCAACCAAGGCTTCTACGCGGCTTGGCGTTTCTGCACCAGTACCAACCGCAGCACCAACACGCAGACGACCTAGATCATCTTTACAGCTGTTTGGATACAATTCAGCTTTACGGAAATCGGTTACCGTAATTAAGCCTTTCAGCTCTTGCTGATCGTTGACCACCAATACTTTTTCAATACGGTGCTGTTGCAATAAAGCTTGGATATTTTCTTTCGATTCGCCTTCACGAACTGTCACCAGACGATCCTGACCAGTCATGATATTGCTGACTGGCTGCTCAAGATTGGTTTCAAAGCGTGTATCACGACCTGTCACGATACCCACCACTTTGCCATCTTTCACAACGGGTACACCACTGATATTGTTGGCTTGAGTCAACGCAATCAGTTCACGTACTGTGGTTTCAGGAGTGACTGTAATCGGGTCTTTGACCATACCCGCTTCGAATTTTTTCACACGGCGCACTTCTGCAGCCTGAACCGCGATATCCATGTTCTTGTGCAAAATACCGATACCACCATTTTGCGCCATTGCAATTGCCATACGGGACTCAGTCACCGTATCCATTGCTGCAGACACAAGAGGAATATTCAGGTTAATGCCACGAGTTAAACGTGTCTTTAGGGAGACATCTTTTGGAAGAACAGTAGAATAGGCAGGGAGTAATAGGACATCATCGAAGGTTAACGCGTCTTGAACGATGGTCAACATAACAGTCTCACTGGTAATTTCCGTGCACTATTATAAACAAATATCGGCTTAAATTTCATTGCAATTGCAAAATTATTTTTTATTCAAGCTTCGTACACGCAAATCTATGGAAGTGCTAAAACAGCATCAATAATACCTCCGATCATGAAGTTCCCTATTTTAAAATATACCCCGATCATTTTAATCAAGTGAAAAGCAGAGCCTAAGCTCTGCTTTGGATGGATTTAGCTGACATATTCAAAACTGTCATCATTGTCGGCTTCATCAGTTTCAATCTGGACAAAGGGCAACATATTGTGTGCAATACGTGCCTTATTGCATTGCTCATCGGCAATCTGCACTTCTTTGCAGGATGAACTGCGCTGCTCATACATGCCGCAGCTCACCTGCTGGCCGATGGTGCCATCAAGTGCGATACAGCGTGGATTTTTTTGATTGGTTCCAGCCATACATGAATAGACTGCTGTCACAGGTTCGGTATAGTGCTCAGGCATATGAATACCTTCAGCCCAATAGAACGAAACCCTGAAATAGGCGCAGCACGCCCCGCAGCTTAAACACGCATCCGGTTTTGGAACTTGAGACAACATTTCTTATAAGTTCTCATTATCAAAAAAAAGTTTTTTGGAGAAGAAATATAAAAAATGTTGTTTTTCCACACAAGAAAAAAATTATTTTTTGTGTGAACTATTCAGGACAAGTAAAAACCGTTTCATCCATCAGGTCAGTTCCGCATTGCAGCGTTTCAATCCAGTCCAGAAACTGATTAATCTGCTCTTTACCGATAAATGGTGTACCATGTTGCGGCACAATCATCTCGATTTCCATGCTGCGTACCATTTTCACCCAAAGACGAATCACCTTGTTATTGCACATATAGCGTTGATGGAAGCTTTTCATTTTTGGGATATGCGCGGCAAAGTTTTCTAGTGGCTTGGCGGCATCTTCAACCATAGACGCACCCATATCACCTGAAAACAGGATTTTGGCAATCGGATCATAAAACTGGAAATTCCCCACCGAATGCAGAAAATGCGCCGGCACCGCCACAATGTGTGATTGACCCAACGGGATGATTTGACCATGATCCGGAAGCTCCACCAATCGATCTAACCAGTTACCTTTCATCCGGTCACTCATAAAGGCCGAGTTTAAGTGCGGCAAGAAGCGCGCCCACAGCTTGGATGCCACCACTTTGGCATCGGTATATACCAGCCAGCGCGGCATGGAAGTGATAATGTCCGGGTCTTGATGTGAAGCCATGACATAGTCCAGATGGGTCAAGCGGGTGTATTTATTCAGTTCCATGGTCAGCGGCACATAGGTTAAATCACCACCCGGATCGAGTACCGCTGCGCGCTCATGATCAATAATCAAAAACTGGTTTGCCTGAACGCCTTCACCTTTGACCAGACTGGTAAAACTAATGCATTTATGTGTCCCATTATCAAACAGGACTTGCGATGTGGTGCGCTCAAAAACCATGTAAATTCCCCAATTTATAGTTAAAACTGCTGTTTTATACCCATACAACATATAAGGATTTAATAGAATTTACAATCCATAAAACCGACCATATCACGAGCTTTATCAAGCTTTTCAGAGGATTTAAGCATAAAAAATCCTGAGTTTTTAGCTCAGGATTCATGCAATTTGTTATTTTATAATTTAAAAGAAATAATATTGAACCAGGGTCGCGACACCTATGACCAGGAAAATGGCCGCGCCAATTTTATGGATCAGGCTGATCGGTAGTTTGTTCGCCAGTTTATCACCCAAAAATACCGCAGGCGCATTGGCCAGCATCATGCCTAGCGTAGTACCCAACATCACCCAGAAGACGCTGTCGAAACGTGCCGCCAGTGCCACTGTGGCAATCTGGGTTTTGTCACCAATTTCTGCCAGAAAAAACAAAATGAAGGTTGCACCAAATACCCCGAATTTTTGCCATTTATTGATACTGGCATTTTCATCACCCAGTTCATCCGGAATCAGCATCCAGACTGCCATCGCGATAAAGCCAATCGAAACGATCCACAGCAGTACTTCCGGCCCAATCACTGTGGTTACCCATTGTCCCAATACTGCAGAAAGGCCGTGGTTAATCAATGTCGCCAATAAAATAGCAACTAAAATAGGAACAGGTTTGCGAAAGCGTGCGGCAAGCAGCAATGCCAGCAGTTGGGTTTTATCACCCATTTCAGCCAGTGCTACGATTGCAGTCGACAGTAAGAATTCATACATGAGGTCTTTCTCTGGCTAGCATCCAATACCAATGACTCACCGCTCCTGCTAGCCAAAATCTGCAGAGTGGTAAATCAAAGGTCTTGCCAACAAAAGAAAGCTTGGAAAAGCTGACTTGGTTCTTTGCTATGATGACCATGCCCGGTTGAGCAAATATGTTGACCATCACCCTTCTGCTTTGCGCAAAAGGCGGCTACTCCCCAATGAAGTGCGCCAAGTATAGAATCAAATAGATTATTTTTCAATGCAGCAAGAAAAAACCCTGCCGAAGCAGGGTTTTTATTTATACCTTCTTTGTATTTCTTCCTGAGCTTCAATTGAAATATTTTTCAATGAAGCGCAAGAGAAAAGAAAGTGAATCGAATTTAATTTAGATTAACAGCGTACGAATATCTTTAAGCAGCTTGGTCAGCTTGTTGGTGAAACGAGCAGCATCTGCACCATTGATCACACGATGATCGTAGGACAATGAAAGCGGCAGCATCAAGCGTGGATCAAAGCCTTCACCATTCCAAATCGGCTGCATGGTTGCAGGTGAAATACCCAGAATTGCCACTTGCGGCCAGTTCACTAATGGCGTAAATGCTGTACCACCAATTGAACCTAGGCTAGTGATAGTGAAGTTCGCACCTTGCAGATCTTTCGGCGACAACTTCTTGTCACGCGCTTTTTGACCCAAGATTCCTAGCTCAGTGGCAATCTGTTTAATTGACTTCTGATCTGGGTGACGCAGCACAGGCACGGTCAAACCATCTGGCGTTGCGACCGCGATACCCATATGGATCTCGTTACGTAGCAAGACTGACTTACCATCATCGGCCAAGTGACCAGCAAATTCACGCTCTTCTTTTAACAAGTGCGCAACTGCTTTGATGATGAATGCCATAATGGTCAGGCTCAGGCCTTCTTTCTTGAAGTTGCCTTTCAGTTCATTACGCCATGCTTCGAGTTCAGTAATATCTGCTGCATCAAACTGGGTCACTTGCGGAATGAAATTATTCAGCGACAATTGTGGAATAGATACTTGTTGCAAACGCGTCAAGGCTTTCTCTTCCACACCACCAAAAGCGCTAAAGTCTGGCAGTTTTGGCAGACCTGCGACTTGAGCAGCAGCGGCTACAGGAGCCGCCTGTGGCGTAGTAAGACGCGTTTTGACATAGGCTTTCAGGTCTTCTTTCATGACGCGCGCATGTGGGCCAGATGCTTTGACATCTGCCAACACGACGCCCAGTTCACGTGCCAGTTTACGCACAGCAGGACCGGCATAGACTTTCGAGTTAGCCACACTCTGCTCTTTGGTCAGCTTATCGGCATTATCCGACGTCGCGACTGTTTGAGTAGAAGATGCAGCAGGTGCCGATGCTGCTTTTGCAGCAGGCGCTTTAGGTTCTTCTGCTTTGGCTGCAACAGGTACAGCAGCTGCTTGCGCTTCAGCTTCAATTGTTACCAGTGCAATGCCTTGAGAGACATTTTGACCCAGTTCCACATGAATGGCTTTAATCACGCCGGCTGTAGTGCTTGGCACTTCAACAGTCGCCTTGTCTGATTCCACCACGATGATGCTTTGGTCTTTTTCAACCGTATCACCGACCTGAACCAGAATTTCAGCTACAGCCGCCTTGTCTACACCCAAATCAGGCACCATCACTTCAACATCACCCGCAGGTGTTGCTGGCGTTTCTGGTGCTTCGACTGCTTTCTCTTGGGCCGCCGCTTGAGCAACTGGTGCTTGAGGTGCTTCTGTCGGTGCTGATGCTGTCGAAACAGCCGTTTTCACTTTCAGAATGACCACACCTTCTTTAATGGTATCGCCTTCTTTAATCTCGATGGACTCTACCGTGCCTGAAACCGTACTTGGCACTTCAACAGTCGCCTTGTCTGATTCCACCACCACGATGCTTTGATCCACTTCGATTTCATCACCGACAGAAACCAGAATTTCACCGACAGTGGCTTTTTCTACACCAATATCGGGGATTTGAACATCAACCACCTGTGAGTTCGCTTGTGCCTCAGGAGCAGCAGAAGCTTTAGGCTGATGCGAAGCCAGTTCCTGCATGATTTCCTGATCCGGCAATGAAGTCGGAGTATTTTCTGAAGTTTTTTGTGAGGCATCTGCTTGCTGTGGCTCGACCACATCAGCGCTACCGTCTTCAGCTTGTAGCTCAATCAGTACCGCGCCTTCAGCGACTTCATCACCCTGGCTCACCAGAATGCTTTTTATCACGCCTGCTGAAGTGCTAGGTACTTCAACAGAGGCTTTATCAGATTCAAGTAACACAATGCTGTCATCGATCGCGATCGTATCACCGACTTTGACCAGAATTTCGGCCACTGTTGCCTTATCTACACCAATATCAGGAGTCGTAATTTGCATGCTTAGTTCTCCTCTTTGTAGTCAGCAACAGCATGTACAGATGGGGTTTCTTGCGGTGCCCAAGCCACTGGACGATCTGTATCAAGCTCGAAAGTCGAGATCGCATCTTTTACCAGGCGCGCATCAACTTCACCTTCATCTGCCAGTTTTTTCAAAGTTGCCACCACAATATGGGCAGCATCAACACCGAAGTAACTACGCAAGTTGGCACGTGTATCTGAACGGCCATAACCGTCAGTACCCAATGCTACGAATGGACGGCCATCTGGAAGATAAGCACGAATCTGTTCGCTATAAGCACGCATATGATCGGTTGCAGACACGACGATACCTTCAGTACCGCGAAGCTGTTTCGATACCCATGCTTCTTTTACGTCTTCAGCCAGCGGATGCAAGCGGTTGTATTCTTCACATGCCATACCGTCACGTGCCAGTTCATTGAAGCTGGTCACACTGTAGACATTTGAATGAATTTGATATTCCTCACGAAGAATCTTCGCTGCCTTGATCACTTCACGCAGGATCACACCTGAGCCCAGTAACTGAACAGTGGCTTTTTCATCTTCTTCCAGTAAGTACATACCACGCTTGATGCCTTCTTCAACACCTTTTGGTATTTCCGGATGCTCGTAGTTTTCGTTCATTACGGTCAGGTAATAGAACACACGTTCCTGGTTCACATACATACGTTGTAAACCGTCATGCACGATCACCGCCAATTCATAACCGAAACATGGGTCATAAGAGACACAGTTTGGAATGGTATTGGCCAAGATGTGTGAATGACCATCCTGATGCTGCAAGCCTTCACCGTTCAGTGTAGTACGACCTGCAGTTGCACCCAGCAAGAAGCCTTGTGCCTGTGCATCGCCTGCTGCCCAGGCAATATCACCGATACGCTGGAAACCAAACATCGAGTAGTACATATACATCGGAATCATTGGCAGGTTATTGGTTGAATAACTGGTCGCCAATGCTGCCCATGCACTCATCGCACCGGCTTCGTTAATCCCTTCCTGCAACATGTGACCGTCTTTGGCTTCACGGTAATGCATCAGCTGTTCTTGGTCTTCCGGGGTATATTTCTGGCCATGCGCGGCATAAATACCGAGCTGACGGAACATCCCTTCCAGACCGAAAGTACGGGCTTCATCAGGCACGATTGGCACAACACGGTCTTTAATCGCTTTCTCTTTAAGAAGTGCAGAGATTAAACGCACCATCACCATCGTGGTCGATTGTTCTTTACCATTTGAACCGGCCAAGACCGAATCAAATACTGAAAGTCCAGGAATCGCCAGCTGTTCGCTTTCCTTACGACGTGCAGGCAGGTAACCACCTAGCGCTTCACGACGTGCCTTCATATATTTCAATTCAGGTGAATTTTCGCTTGGACGGTAGAACGGTACTTCTTCAAGCTGTTCGTCGGTGAAAGGAAGGTTGAAACGATCACGCACATATTTCAAGGAATTGATTTGCATCTTCTTGATTTGATGCGTTTTGTTGACTGCTTCGATTTCTTCCGACAAACCATAACCTTTCACGGTTTTCGCCAGAATCACGGTCGGCTGACCTTTAGCCGTACATGCTTCAGCATAAGCAGCAAAAACTTTGTACGGGTCGTGACCACCGCGGTTCAGATTATCAATATCTTCGTCGCTTAAATCTTTCACCAGCTCTTTAGCTTCTGGGTATTTACCGAAGAACTTTTCACGTGCGTAAGCACCACCTTTTACCTGATAACGCTGGAAATCGCCATCGACTGCTTCTTCCATCACTGCTTTCAGTGCACCGGATTTATCTTTATCCAGTAGTGGATCCCAATGACGGCCCCACACAACTTTAATCACACGCCAGCCTGCGCCGCGGAATAATGACTCAAGTTCCTGAATGATCTTGCCATTACCACGTACCGGACCATCCAGACGTTGCAAGTTACAGTTCACTACCCAAATCAGGTTGTCGAGCTTTTCGCGACCTGCCAGAGAAATTGCACCCAAGCTTTCCGGCTCGTCCATCTCACCATCACCCAGATAAGCCCAAACCTTACGATCTTCTTCTTTAATCAGGCCACGGTTCATCAGGTACTTTTGGATATGTGCCTGATAAATTGACATGATTGGACCCAGACCCATCGATACGGTCGGGAACTGCCAGTAGTCCGGCATCAAATAAGGATGCGGATAAGATGGCAAACCTTTACCACCCACTTCACGACGGAAATTATTCAGATGCTCTTCAGTCAAACGGCCTTCTAAAAATGAACGCGCGTAAATACCCGGTGCACAGTGACCTTGGTAATAGATCATGTCGCCGCCGAAGTTATCGCTGTTGGCGCGGAAGAAGTGGTTAAAGCCCACATCATAAAGGGTTGCGGAAGAAGCAAAACTCGCCAGGTGACCACCGAGATCATCCCCGGTTTTATTCGCGCGTAATACCATTGCCAAGGCATTCCAGCGGATCAGCGCGCGAATACGGCGCTCCATGTCCTGGTCACCCGGCATGGCAGGTTGCTCTTCAACAGAAATCGTATTTAAGTAGGGAGTATTTAAACGCTGAATAGGAACATGCTTTGCAATTGCGCGTTGATAAAGTTTTTCTAATAAAAATGCTGCACGCTCAGTGCCCATGTGCTGCAAAACAGAGTCAAATGCATCTTGCCATTCTTGGGTTTCTTGCGCGTCTGTATCGCCATAAAACGCCATAATCTACAGTTCCTAAAAGCCTAATCTAATGTCTTATATGTACCATATTTAAGACCTCTGCAGGTATGGCCTTAGCTGAATGCGATTTAGCAGTACTATTTAGGAACTAAATGATGGGTGACGTATAATTACACTACATAACAAAAAATAGTCAATAAAGGCGATTTATTATACAATCATTATAATAGTTGGTGATAATATGAGACTTAAAAGTGATAAAACAAAAAGCCCTTCAAGTTGACTTGAAGAGCCTTCAGCTTAAACGCTTTAAAATGCTTATCGGAGATTTTTTATGTATAGAGATGCATCTTGTTATTCAGGTCTATACTTAAGGTAACATGGCCAAATAAGTAGATGGGTTTTTACGTTGACCGTCTTTTACTACTTCATAATGCAAGTGTGGACCGGTACAGCGACCAGTACAGCCGACATTAGCAATATGATCACCCGCTCGCACCTGTTCTCCCACACGTGCAATAAGACGTGAAGCATGGGCATAGCGCGTTAAATAGCCATTGCCATGATTGATTTCAACGTATTGACCATAACCTGTGCCCCAACCTGATTTGGTCACAATTCCTGGACCTGTTGCATAGATTGGTGTACCACTTGGCGCTGCAAGATCAAGGCCTGAATGATTTTCAGCACGGCCACTCATGGTACGGCCACCGTAATTTGAACTTACGCGAGAATTAGGTAAAGGATGAGAAATTAGCCAAGAATAAGCACTGTTTGCTGCCGCTTTATTGGATGAAGTATTGGCATACTTCTGAGCAAGCGTTCGATTGTTCAGTTCAACTGGTTTCTCACGAAGTTGAACATTCAATTTAGTCTGTGCTGGAATATCGATATCATCTGGATGAGTATATGCACCCTGTGCCAGAGTACGCGTCAATTGCTCGATACGATCTGTTGAACCATTTTCTTGATTTAGATTGACTAAATCTGCGAACGCAACCGAAGCCGCTGAAACTGATAAAGAAAATGCCAACAAAATACGTCGCATATGCATAAAAAACCTCTCTAAACTGCTTTAATCGAGTTCCTTGAAGATCTCTATCCTTGATATCCACTAAAAGAAGCGCATAAGATTAAGACATAAATATGTAGGAATCATGTATGTCGGAACCTGTCAACGTTTTTCAACAAACAAGAAAACAGATAAAAACAGGAAACTTTTCGTTTCTCTCATCACAAGTCGCTGCCTGGCAGAAACTTACGAAACTCGTACAACCGCTATTGCCCCAACCGGAACGCTGGCAAGTTGTCTGCTATCAAAATGGTGTGTTAACGATTACCGGTGAAAACCAGGCCATGATCAGTCAATTGGCCTATCTTCAAAAGCAATACATTTCACAACTCTCTCAAATAAATGAATTAACAGATCTCACTAAACTTCAAGTTTGCTTGCGGAATCCTTCGCAAACATCACCTGTTTCAGCAACACCTGAAAGAGCCTTAAATGCAGAAACACAGGAATTACTTCGTAGTGCTGCTGACTTTATAAGCGACCCTAAGCTTAGCCAAGCTTTACTACGTTTGGCAAGCAATAAAAAGTAACATAGCAATCAAATGTAATAAATTAAAAAGCAAACATTATGTGATGTGTATCACAGTATTAAAGCAATAACAAAAACATAAAGACACAAACACAATGACTTATGTCACATTCACATACATGATTGGACAATTGGCTTCGTCATCAAATGTTACAATTTCATAGCAGCTTGGATCACTTTTCACATTGCGTAAAAGTTGATTATTCAAGGCATGTCCAGATTTATAACCATCAAATTTGGCAATAATCTGATGCCCGAGCAGGTATAAATCACCCACGGCATCCAGAATTTTATGACGTACAAATTCGTCCGAGAAACGTAAACCTTCTTCATTAACGACCCCGTTTTCATCTACACCAATGGCATTTTCCAGGCTGGCACCCAGCGCCAGATTATTGGCTTTGAGATAATCCAGATCTTTCATAAACCCAAAGGTACGCGCTTCACTGACTTCATAAACGAAGGTTTCAGTAGAAAAATCGATACTGGCGGACTGATGTTCTTTTTTAAAGGCAGGATGATCAAAATCGATGGTGAAATTCAGCTGAAAGCCCTCATGTGGGCTAAAAATGGCACGTTTGTCATCAATGAGTGCTTCAACCGGTTTAATAATCTTGACGAATTTTTTAGCGGCATCCAGCTCTTGCAAACCGCCCTGCATGAGCAGGTAAATAAACGGACCTGCACTGCCATCCATAATCGGGACTTCAGAGGCCGACACTTCAATAATCAGGTTATCAATGCCTAGACCAGCAATCGCACTCATGACATGTTCAATGGTGCCTACTTTGGCATTTTCCTGAACCAGGTTCGAGCACATGAAGGCTTCTTGAATCAGCATGGCATCGGCAGGAATGTCGACTGGCGGATTCAGGTCAATACGACGAAACACAATTCCCCCATCGGCATGGTGCGGCACAAAGTTAATCATGACTTTTTGCCCACTGTGAAGACCGATTCCGCTCGCTTTCACGACACGTTTCAGGGTACGTTGTTTCAACATGCTTTTATCATCTGTTCATCTATAAAACCGCTATACGTTAGCATATTTGGCTATTGATAAAAAACAAAAAGGTGGCTTAAAAGCCACCTTTCCTGTCTAATCTAGCTAAACACATGATGTTACATGTTATTTACGCTGTTGATTCTTAAGATAATCCTGAATGCTCATTGGCGTTGGGCGCGGGCTAGAAACTGAAGCCGCCGCTGGATTCGCTGCTGCACCTGTTTCATGCTGCTGACGCTGAATTGCCGGTACATCATCATCTTCCACCACAGCCTGTGCAGCTGCTGCTGGACGAGTTGCCTGTACATTAGTACGTTTGGTCGGTTCAACTGAATCCGCTGCATGACGGGTTAAACCTGTTGCAATCACAGTCACGCTGATTTCATCACGCGCATCCGGATCAAAAACGGTACCGTAGAACACCTGACCCTCATCTAAATCGACAATCTGGTTCACGACATCAGTAATTTCTTCAATTTCACCGAAAGTCACGTCATCGCCACCAGTCACGTTGATCAGAATGCCTTTGGCATTCATGATAGTCACGTTGTCGAGTAATGGACTACGGATTGCCTGCTCAGCAGCCTGACGTGCACGGTTCTCACCACGACCCAGACCGACACCCATCATGGCATAACCACGAGTGCTCATGGCTGTTTTTAAGTCAGCAAAGTCAAGGTTGATATGGCCAGGACGGACTACCAAATCAAAAATACTGCGTACTGCATTCAGTAGAACATCATCCGCTTTTTTATATGCATCTTTCATTGAAATATCACGGAAGACTTTCAATAGACGCTGGTTTGGAATGATGATTAATGAGTCTACATGCTGCTCAAGAGCTTCGATGCCTTTTTCAGCAGACTGTAGACGGCGTTTGCCTTCAAAGTTAAATGGCGTGGTCACGACACCAACGGTCAAGATACCCATTTCTTTCGCAATTTCAGCCACGACTGGCGCTGCACCGGTACCGGTACCACCGCCCATACCCGCAGTAACAAAGACCATATCGGTCCCTTCAAGCTGCTGGCGGATCAGTTCACGGCTTTCTTCTGCTGCGGTCTGGCCGACTTGCGGATTTGCACCTGCACCCAGACCACGGGTACTTTGCTCGCCCAGCTGAATTTTAAATTCGGCTTCCATGCGATCCAATGCCTGCTTGTCCGTATTGGCACAAACAAACTTTACGCCCTGGATATCGGACTGCAACATATGTTGTACAGCATTACCACCCGCACCACCTACACCAAACACAGTGAAACGGGCTTGACCATTGCTATCGCTATGATCGTCTTCGAAAAATTCAAATGAGGCCATGACCTATAAAATTCCTAATTCATAATTGGCAGTCACTAAGCCCGTATACTGCCTTAATCTTAATAAAATTGTTTTTAAGAATGCTGCTCATGCGTTCACTTGTCAAGTACAAGCCCGATTAACTACATCTTCCCAACAATATTCACAATAAAAATCGACTTAAAAGATTGATTTCAAGGTGTCATTAAAGCCAAACAAGGCTCTTTTGACCCGCTTGGCCAATGACAACCGTTCTACATCATCCTGTTCCACAATCGTGTCCTGGGTATCACTCTGACTAAACATCAGCAAGCCCGCCACAGTGCTATATTGTGAGCGACGTAAAGCAGCCTGATGTTGTTCATCTGCATACACCTGAGTCGGCGGATTACCTAAATGCGCCGAGACCCCCATGGTACGGCGAACAAAGCTCACCATTCCTTCGATATGACTAGCATCGCCGGTCAATACCACACCATGATACAAGCCCTGAAGAGCACCGTTTTTCACCAATTCATCACGCACCAGACCCAGAATTTCTTCATAACGCGCCATGATGATTTCAGTCAATTCAATCCGGCTGATGGTTTGTGGCCCATCAATCCCCTGGAACTGAATCATATGGTCAGGCTTGACCACTTTCAGGTCGACACAGCCATACAATAATTTCAGACGTTCAGCTTCTTCAGTTGTGGTTTGCAATACTGCTGCAATATCACGGGTCACATGTTCACCGCCACGTTGGAAGGTATGGGTTAAGGCCAAACGACCATCCACATACACTGCAACATTGGTCGTGCCGGCACCGATATCTACTAAGCATACGCCATATTCTTTTTCGTCTTTCAGCAGGCTGGCTTCAGCAGTAGCCAAGCTCGACACCACCATTTTTTCTACACCAATATTGGCACCTTTCAGGGCGCGATCAATATTCTGCATGGTACTGATCGGCAGCATCATCAAATGATAGTGTCCGGTCATGCTATGTGCCGACATCCGAATCGGGTTTAACACCCATTCCGGTGAGTCGTCCAGCTCAAAACCCAGAGGCACAGCACTGACCAGATAATGATCTGAAGTCAAATGACTAGCTTTAGCCAATTCCAGTGCACGCACCACTTCACTGGTGGTAATCGCATGCTCGCTATTGTCGATCGAGGTGCGACCTGAAGCATAAAAGCTTTTTAATTCGGCACTTGGAATAGAGACCCAGGCAGAATGTACACGACATTCCGCCATATCTTCTGCTTCTTGAACGGCATTTTTAATTGCAGTAATAACTTTATCGAGACTGACAATTTTCCCTTTACTCATGCCTCGGTTACGAGCGGTGGCCATACCAATCACTTGGATATTGTCTGGCGCGTGTACCTTGCCAATCAAAACTGAAACTTTGTGTGTCCCAATGTCAATCGCCACAACCGAGGGAACAGCTTCACTCATTATTCACTACTACCATTACGTGTTTGTTAGATTTATGGCTTTAAATGCCTCTATTTTTTAAAGCCGGTCATTATGGCTTTACTGTTACCTTATTCTCAACGCCCGTGTCATCAATGGTTACAATAAAATGTCCATTTACAATTTTAGGCGGAATTGAATTTTTCCACTGTATCGACAATCCATTGCGATAACGCAGGTCGATGGCCGAAATTTTAGACCAGACCGGCTTTAAATCGCTCTGAGACAGATGACTCAGGCGTTGTAATTTGCTCATAGTCTGGTCTTTATCCACAATTATTCTTAAACCCGAATCAAACTGCATAAACCAGGTCATTCGCTCGGTGAGATATAATTCTTTTAGACGAATGCCTTGTGGCAAAAATAACTGATTAATTTCATTATAACGACGCATCATGGTTTCTGCATGGCTCGCTGGCCCATGTAGCAACGGTAATGCCTGATAATTCTTGGGTGTGACTTCAGTGAAAATAACACCACTGTCACTCAATAAACGCCCTGTTCCCCAACGTGCAATTGCATGATGCGGCATCACCCGCACCCGAATGCCATTTGGCCAGGCTCGGGACACCACGACCCGATCCACCCAGGATAATTCCAGAGTACGATCGCGGATCGCTTCCAGATCTGAAGTAAAATAGTTTTTGGTCACAATCGGTGACACATATTGCATGACCTGACGCTGTTCAGCAGCCGAGCGCGTACCTATCACGCCCAGCTCTGCCACGTCACTATTGGTCATGACTTTATATAAGCCCAATATTCCAAAGGCCAGCACCAATACCGCAATACACAACAATAACCAGCCACCAAAATTGGTCAGCTTTTCTTTGCGTGTCGGCGGCTTGTCGTGAATTGAGGTAATCGCAGCACGTTTACGGCGCATGGAAACAGGAAGTTGAGCCATATTTAGTGTGCCGAACCAGTCAAGGTCTGTTCCAGAATCGCCACACACAGCTCATCAAAACTGTATCCGACTGCAGCTGCCGCTTTTGGCACCAGTGAATGACTGGTCATGCCTGGCACGGTATTCACTTCAAGCAACCAGAAGTTGCCCTGTTCATCCTGCATGGCATCAATCCGGCCCCAACCACTGGCACCGACTGCTTGGAATGCGCGCAAACTCAAGGCTTTTAACTGTTGCTCTTCAGCTTCGCTTAAACCACATGGAATGCCATATTGCACATCATTACGCTGATATTTCGCTTCATAGTCATAGAAGGCAACATCTTGAGGCGGTTCAAGACGAATCACCGGCAGCGCCTGACCATTTAAAACCACAATGGTATATTCACGACCGGTAATCCATTTTTCTGCCATCACCACAGCATCATGTTCAGTTGCCTTGGTAATTGCTTCTGCAAAATCTTCAATTTTCTCAACCTTACTCATGCCGATACTGGAACCTTCATGTACCGGCTTGATAATCAAAGGCAAGCCTAAAGCATTAACAATGTCGTTCGCATCAGAGTCTTTGGTGACAATGCGATACGGTGCTGTCGGCAATTCCGAACCCTGCCAGACCTGCTTGGTCTTGACCTTGTCCATGCCGATCGCAGAACCTTGTACACCGGTACCGGTATACGGCACGTTTAACCATTCCAGTGCGCCCTGGATCTGGCCATCTTCCCCGCCACGTCCATGCAATACAATAAAAGCACGATCATAATTTACCAGTTCTGTGACACTACGCTCCTGAGGATCAAACGCTTCCGCATTGACCCCTGAACGCACTAATGCCTCAAGTACCGCCGTACCACTGTCTAGAGAAACCTCACGCTCTGCAGATTTACCACCAAGCAACACGGCAACTTTTCCGAATTTTGAAGCATTTGACACGTTTATATCCTTAAACTTTTTTCAATCTGGTCAATTCAATTCAGTCACACAAGATGACTATTTTATATATAAGTGATTTTGTGCAAGTTCGACTGAGATTGCTCCAACATTACCTGCGCCCTGGGTTAATAACAAGTCATTTGCTTGCAATACTTTTCTCATGATCTGATTCAGGTTGCCGTCCGCCGCATCAACCAGAATCGGCTCGACTTCACCACGCAGACGAATGCTGCGGGCCAAAGTACGGCTGTCCGCCCCGACAATCGGTTTTTCGCCAGCAGGATAAACATCCAGCAACAATAACTGGTCTACAGTAGAAAGCACTTCCACAAAATCATCAAAGCAATCACGGGTACGGCTATAACGGTGTGGCTGGAACATCATTACCAGACGACGGTCCGGATGACTCTGACGCGCAGCTTTGATCGTTGCTTCCACTTCTTTTGGATGATGACCATAGTCATCCACCAGTTTCACGTCACCACCCTCAATCGCAAACTCACCCTGAACTTCAAAACGGCGACCCACACCACTGAAACCTTCCAGTGCACGGCAGATTGAAGCATCAGACACGCCTTCATCGGTCGCTATACCAATCGCGGCCAAGGCATTCAGCACATTATGCAAACCTGGCTGATTCACGGTTACACGCAATGGCTCACGCTCTTTACGCAATACGGTAAAGTGGGTTTGCATGCCATCCTGATCAACATCTACTGCGCGGATGTCATTG
The DNA here is from genome assembly GCF_049898185.1 of Acinetobacter sp. 40AMC3-4. Lineage (GTDB taxonomy): Bacteria > Pseudomonadota > Gammaproteobacteria > Pseudomonadales > Moraxellaceae > Acinetobacter. The sequence goes on along the minus strand of NZ_JAFCXG010000009.1, from coordinate 12,336 downwards.
TCTTCATTGAAGCCATAAGTCAGTAACGGACGTGCAATCCGCGGCATGATTTCACGGATATTGGCATCATCACCACACACTACGGCCAAGCCGTAAAATGGCAATTTTTGCAGGAACTGGATAAAAGTATCTTTCAGGACATCGAAGCTACCGCCATAGGTATCCATATGATCAGCATCAATATTGGTCACCACAGCAGCCATCGGTTCCAGGTGCAGGAAAGAAGCATCTGACTCATCGGCTTCGGCCACGATATAACGGCTGGCGCCCAAGGCTGCGTTCATACCGGTACGGTTCAGCAAACCACCGATCACATAGGTTGGATCCATGTTTTCTTCAGCCAGCATACAGGTGATCAGGCTGGTGGTCGTGGTCTTGCCATGCGTGCCGGCAACGGCAATACCATGACGGTAACGCATCAGTTCACCCAGCATTTCCGCACGGCGAACCACAGGAATACGGTTTTCAATCGCGGTTTTAATTTCCGGATTTTCTTTATCAATCGCGGTAGAGACCACGATCACGTTGGCGCCCTTAATATTATTTGCAGTATGTCCGATATAGACTTTAATGCCATTCGCTTCCAGCTGTGCGGTGGTATTGGATGCCTTGATATCTGAACCGGAAACTTTATAGCCCTGGTTTTTCAGCACTTCTGCAATACCACACATGCCTGCACCACCGATCCCCACAAAATGAATGTGTTTGATACGACGCATTTCCGGCACTTTGATTAACTTTTTCGCTTGTTCAGCTGGGGTTGTTGGAGACATAGTTTACTCGGATTACAATTCTTGAATTAAACGGACCACATGTTGAGTCGCATCGGGTTGAGCCTGTCGGCGTGCTTTCACGGCCATTTCCATTAACAGTTGGCGATTCAGCATCGGCTCTAATAATGTTGTTAAACTTTCCGGGGTCATCGTGGCCTGCGGGCAAATCTTTGCCGCATTGATATTGGCCAGGAAACCGGCATTGGCCGTCTGGTGATCATCCACCGCACTTGGAAGCGGCACAAAAATCGCAGCTACGCCGGCAGTGGCAATTTCAGTTACAGTCAAAGCTCCGGCACGGCAAATCACCAGATCGGCATTAGAATAGGCTTTGGCCATATCTTCAATAAAAGGCTGTACTTCTACTTGCAGACTGGCTGGTGCATTTTCATAACGTGCCCGTGTCGCCTCAGCATGGTTTTGCCCACACTGATGATAGACGCTTAATGGCACATTGAGTTGCTTTAAAGCTTCCGGAACCCGTTCATTTAAGGCTTGCGCCCCCAAAGATCCGCCAACAATCAGAATACGTAAGGGCAGTCCTGCCTTGTCACGCTCCTGATAACGCCAGGACGGATTTAAAATTTCGCTAATTTCTTGTCGTACCGGATTACCTGTAGTCACGACTTTTTCTTGGGCCGGAAAGGTATTTGGAAAAGCCTGACACACCATCTTTGCCACACGCGACAATTGGGTATTGGTAAAACCGGCAACTGCATTCTGTTCATGGATCAGCACCGGAATGCCTAAGATACGTGCGGCCAAACCACCCGGGCCTGCCACATAGCCGCCAAAGCCTGCCACGGCATCGACCTGAAGCTGTTTCATGAATTTCATGGCACTTAAGGTGGCTTTCATGATTTTAAAAGGCGCCAAGGCCTTACGTAGAAAACCGTTGCCACGCACACCCTGAATATCAATCTGATAAATGGGAATATTCTGGTTTTTTAATAGACGGTTTTCCATGCCTGCAGGGGTGGCCAACCAGGAAACCTGTATACCTTGTTGTTGTAAGTCTTTGGCAACAGCTAACGCTGGAAACACATGTCCACCTGTACCTGCGGCCATCATCATGACATGTTTAGGCTGTTTTTGCTGAGCGTCGGTCACGGTCTAATTCTTCAATTCAAAAAATGGAGCAGGAAATCTGATTTAAGTAATCAATTGTAATCACAAACCTCAGGCCATGAAAGTTTATTTACTTTATTTCAACAAGGCTTTAATTGTTTTTTTTACGCAAATTCCAAGTTTAGACTCGTTTTATTTATAAGGTCTGCACTTTTCCTTCGACTTAAGTGACATATCATAGCAATTTTAAATGATTTTCTCATTATATTATCAATAACCTTGCCACGGACAGGGCTTTATTTAAAACCCTTTACAGCTCACTCCCAGTCAATCCATATCCTATCATCGACTAATGAGCTTAGGCTTAAATCCTATCAAATTTATAAAACTTTCATGTTATTCATATCTATATATGAATGATGCTTGATGTACAAGCAGATGCTTTAAATGGACTCAGTTCGGATAGATGTCAAAAATATCATGTCGTGATGTATGGATTATCTTGGCCGGTTATCTGGCTGCGATCCATGTCGGCAAACTTTCGGCCGTGATTCCTGTGTTGCAGCAGGATTTAAACCTGAGTTTTACTCAGGCTGGTTTTTCATTAGCATTGGTGTAGGCTGCCGGAATGCTGTTTGCGCTATGCATTGGCGCCTTCTCGGAAAAAATGGGATTAAAGCGCTGCCTGATCATGGCCTTAATCATTTTAGGGCTAAGCAGTCTTGCCGGGCTTTGGATTACGCAGCCTGCCACTTTATATGTATTGCGTTTTATGGAAGGAATCGGATTTTTAACCATCTCCTTGTGTGCGCCAGCCATTTTAAAACGTACCAGCCGCGCTGAAACACTGAATTTCAAGATGGGACTCTGGAGTTCCTATATGGGCATCGGTGTCAGTCTGGCCGTATTAACGATTCCTCTCCTGCTTGAATATCTGGACTGGCAAACGATCTGGGCCATTTTGGGCTGCCTGTGCCTGGTTATTGCTGGCATGATCAAACAATATTTAAATATTGAACCTGTCCTGGTAACACAGCTAGATTCTTTCCAGGCAGCTACGGAAAACACCTCATTCTGGCAGATTGTTAAAATTACCCTGACCCACCCACCGATTATCTGTCTGGCGATTATTTTTGCCTGTTATAGCAGTCAATGGATCACTGTCACGGGCTTCCTGCCTACGCTGTATGTCGAACAGGGGCTAGACTTAAAACGCGCAGGGATGCTGGCTTCAATGGTCGTGCTGGCCAACCTAGGCGGTACTTTTGGCGCAGGCATGTTGCTGCAACAGGGTTATAGACCGCACACCTTATTGAGTACCGGATTTGTGGCAATGCTCTGCAGCAGTTGCTTGGTATTTGCTGCAAATTCCTGGCTCTCATTTGAATTGCAGGTTGTCAGTGCCGTGCTGTTTTCACTGATTGGCGGGATGATTCCGACCACTGTTTTTGCGATTACCCTGCACTATGCACCACGTGCCTATGCAGCAGCGGCCAGTGTGGGTCTGGTTTTACAAATTTCAGCCTGCGCACAGTTTTTTATACCGACCCTGAGCGCTGCGCTGATATCTGCCACTCAATACTGGGCCAATCTTGTCATTATCACCGTCTGCCTTTCGATGCTGGGTATGGTAATGACGGCATTTTTATTTAAGCGCTATCCCCAATGAAAAAATAAAAAAGAGCCTGCAAGCAGACTCTTTTTTCACCTGATTTTGCTTTTAAACCTGATTGGCCTGCCCCGCTTCCAGCACGGCAAACAGATCATCTGCAATCGAGGTGCCAAACTGGGTGTCAATTTCACGGATACAGGTTGGACTGGTTACATTAATTTCAGTAACATAATTTCCGATCACATCCAGCCCTACAAAAACCAGACCTTTTTCTCTGAGATACGGCCCTACTTTTGCTGCAATGGCTTTGTCATTTTCAGTCAGGGGGCGTGCCTCACCTAGGCCACCCGCGGCCAGATTACCACGCACTTCACCATTTTGTGGAATACGGGCCAGACAATACGGCACTGGCTCACCATTAATCATCAGGATGCGTTTATCGCCTTCGACAATTTCCGGAATATAACGCTGCGCCATAATTGGCTGGGTACCATTATTGGTCAGCATTTCAATGGTTGAACCGATGTTGATGCCATCCTGATACAGGCGGAAAATCCCGGTGCCGCCCATACCATCTAGAGGTTTTACAATCACATCGACCTGTTGTTTGAGAAATTCACAGATCAGGCTTTGCTGCGAAGTCACCAAGGTCGGAACTTGCAGATGCGGGAACTGGGTCGCGAACAGTTTTTCATTACAGTCACGCAGGCTTTGCGGTTTGTTGATGATCCATGCCCCTTCGCGCTCTGCCTGCTCCAGAATATAAGTGGTATAGACGAAGTTCATATCAAAAGGCGGATCTTTACGCATCAAGACAACGTCATAAGCAGCGATCGACTCTTTTTGTTTTTCGCCAAGTTCATAATAATGGTCGTAGTCTTCAAATACCTGTAACGGCGCGATCAGACCAAAGGCCTTGCCCTGATCGATATATAAATCTTGCTGCAATGCATAACCGAGTTCATGCCCGCGACGTGCTGCTGCCCACAGCATGGCCATGGTCGAGTCTTTCTTCAGGTTTACATTTTCAATGGGATCCATCACAACAAGTACGCGCATGTGTCTCTGCTCTTTTTCAAAAAATGACTTGGCAAGGAGTATAGCTTGTGTGGATTCTTTTGTTTATGGTGATTTTGCATGACTTATTTTGTATAGGTTTTTAGATAGATGCTCAGGCAATTTGAGCTCAAGGGAGGTATGCCATGCAACAGGCCATTATCGGTTTTCACCTGGATGAGGAACAGCATTGGGTTGCAGAGCTGGCCTGCGGACATGGCCAGCATGTGCGACATACCCCGCCCTGGCAAAATCGCCCATGGGTGATGACCGAGCAAGGACGTAAAGAAAAACTCGGGATGCTGCTAGACTGTAAAAAATGCGAAAAGTGCGAAACTGAAACCTGAACCTATGAAAAAAGTAGTATGTAGGTGACCTAAAAAATAATCTTGTCCAGAATTTGCTAATTTGAGTTACTGCGTTTATGCTTTTATTGCTCAAACATGCAGCGCATTTTTTCAGGGTGTACTTTTGCTCATACGGCTCGTCAAACAGATCTGGTTGGTGATGCTTGTGGTTTTTGCCATAGGCTGGAGCAGTGTGTCTGTCGCATCTGCAAACACCATGCATCTGGTTATGCCGTCTGAAAAAACGAATCCTCATTGTCTGGAAATGACAAAACCCTCTGCTTCTCACTCGCTGCATAAGACTGATCATCATCAAGATCAGGAACTGATTCAGCCGGACTGTGTCAGTGACAGCACCCAGCAGTCATCAGACTGTCTGGATTGTGGCACTATGGCCTGCCAGAACCTGGTCACCAGCCTGCCCATTACAACGCCCGAGTTAAGTGTGCCTGATCACGGTTATCCGGAAAAAACCTTCCTCCCTGCTTACCATGCCAAGCACCTTGCCGGTTACTGGCAAGAAATCTTACGCCCATCCAAAGCTTGATCCTGAATTTTTAAATTTTTTTATTCATTAAGGATTAAGTTATGTTGCTTAAAATCAGTCAAAGCCTGTGTCTGGGCTTCGGTCTCATCTCGTCGTCTGCCTTGTTTGCAGCCGTAAAAGAATATCATCTGGTCATTGATGAAAGCCCGATCAATCTCACCGGAAAGACGGTCAAGCGTATCACTGTAAACGGAAAATTCCCTGCACCCTTGCTGGAATTTGAAGAAGGTGATGATGCAGTCATTCATGTACAAAACAACCTGAACAATCAGGATACCTCGCTGCACTGGCATGGCCTCCTCCTGCCCGGGCTGATGGATGGTGTCCCCGGATTTAACGGTTTTCAGGGGATCAAACCGAAACAGTCTTTTACTTATCGCTTCAAGGTTCGTCAAAACGGCACCTATTGGTATCACGCACATTCCAAAGGTCAGGAACAGGACGGCCTCTATGGCGCATTGGTGATTCGCCCCAAAGCACAGACATTACTACCTCCACATGAACAAACCGAGCGGGATTATGTGGTGATGCTGTCGGATTTTCACGAACAGGGCAGCCAGCAGATTCAGAACAATTTAAAAAAATCGGCCGAATATTATCAGAACCAGCGCGAAACCGTGGGCGATGTATTTAAGCAGGTGAAACGTGACGGTCTCAAGGCCACCTGGTCAGACCGCAAGATGTGGAACCAGATGCGTATGCTGAAAACCGACCTATCTGATGTTACCGGTTATACCTTTCTGGTCAATGGAAAAACGCCGCAACAAAACTGGAGTGGCCAGTTCCAGCCCAATGAAAAAGTCCGCCTGCGTTTCATCAATGCTTCTGCCATGTCGTTTTTCGATGTGCGTATTCCCCAGCTGAAAATGACCGTGGTCAGCGCCGATGGACAAGCTGTGCAGCCGGTCGCTGTAGATGAATTCCGTATCGGAACTGCTGAAACCTATGATGTGATTGTGGAACCCACTGCAGCGCATTACCAGATTGAAGCAGAATCGATCGACCGCTCAGGCTTTGCCATTGGCAGTCTGCATCAGGCAACTGATTCAAGTAAAGCCCCGGCTCCGGTTCAATTACCAACACCGCGCCCTCGTGCCTTATTGACCATGGAAGATATGGGACATGGCGAACAACATGACATGTCACATGACACACACAGCAGTCAGACCATGCAGACTGCCACAAGTGAACATGATCAACATGCCCAGCACGACATGCATGTAAGTCATAGTGCCATGTCCGGAACCAATCAGCCTCATCAGCCGGTTGAGGGCTGGGCCAATATGTCTACGCCTGCAGGACATAAAGCCTTGCAATATCAAGATCTCAAAGCCCTGAAACCGCAACCTGATACCCGCGCAGCAGAACGTGAACTGGTGATTCGTCTGGGTGGAACTATGGAGCGCTATATCTGGACCATTAATGGTAAAAAATTCAGTGATGCCGAGCCACTTCAGGTGAAATATGGTGAGCGAATCCGGCTGAAATTTATCAATGACAGCATGATGGCCCATCCGATGCATTTGCATGGCATGTTTATGCAGCTGGAAAATGGTCAGTCTGCTGCAAATATGCCAAATAAACACACCGTGATTGTGCCGCCTGGGAAAACGGTGACTACCCTGCTCACGGCTGACGAACTGGGAGAATGGGCGATTCACTGCCATCTGCTCTATCACATGAGTGCTGGCATGATGAACAAGCTGATTGTGGCACAGGTTGACGAAGATCAAGTATCTCACCCTTCTTCACAAAAAATGCCGTCAAAACCAGCAGCTGCTCAAGGAGAAAGCCATGCACATCACTAATCTTTTTCTAAAGTCAGTACTCAGCAGTGCGCTTACCCTAAGCAGTCTGAGTATTTTTGCGGCAGCTTCTAGCGAGCATACGGGTCATAATGAACATCAGCATCATAGCGGGCATCATGCCATGCAAAACATGGCTGATAACCACGCACAGCATACTGGAACAGTAGATGCTGCATCTTATCAACCACCACCAAAGTTATTGCATCAACAGCAGGTGCTGAGCACGCCACAAAATTCAGTCAGTTCTGCCAGCGAACATGATCATCGTAAAGAACATGGTGCACAGATTTATAGCCAGATTATTCTGGACCAGAAATGGCAGCATAGTTCAGAGAGAAATGGAGCATTCAAGTCCAAGAACCAGGCCAGAGTCGGCACGGATGAAAATAAAATCTTCCTCAAGTTAGAAGCCGACAAACATGAATCCCATCAGGCCGAATATGATGCCAAAGTGTTGTATAGCCGCAATATTTCCGATTTTTGGGATGTGCAGACCGGGGTGCGCTATCGACAGGAAAATTTAGCCGAGCCTGCTACACAACGGCAGAACGAGCGCTTCGATGCAGTATTTGGCCTGCATGGCTTGGCCCCCTACTTTTTCGAAACGAATGCTCATCTCTATGTTGGTGAAGATGACTTTGTCGGATTAAAACTGGAAACAGAGCGTGACCTGTTACTGACTCAGAAACTGATTATGCAACCCTTTGTCGAACTGGATGTCATCCTGAATGATCAGGCAGCGAATGCGAAAAAAACCGGCCTTAGTCATGCCACCTTGGGCCTGGAAACACGCTATGAACTGAGCAAAAAGCTCATGCCTTATCTGGAAGTGGGTTATGAATATAGTAAAGGCAACAAACAGACAGCCTGGCAGCAAAGCTCTGATTCTGAAAAAGGCTGGATCTATGGTGCAGGTCTAAGAATGATGTTCTAAATTTTTGATACAGAAAATTATGCAGCTACGGGATGTGAAACGCCATTCATGTCCCGTAGCGCTATGGCACTATACATTTGACTGAGAAAGATTTTTTAAGCCTATGAACTGTACATGCGATGCTTTTCTGCACTTTCCCACTCATTAAGAGACTTGTTATTTTGCGAAAAACTAGTCTTCATCGCCTTGATTTCCACTGTTACTTTTAGCAACCAAAGTGCCTAACATAATGATAAAGGTACTCACACCGCCAATTAACAGGCTCAGCAGCCCCATTTCCAGCATAAAATTACTATCACCAGTCTCAGGGGCACCCCATAGAAATTGAAGACGATCGCCAAAAATAAAATTGATCGCAAATACAATCAGAAATCCAATCAAGGTGGCAATCAGTAAAGTAACCACCAAGTTCTTCCACATTTTACATCCGACGAACAGGATGATCATGGCCAGTCCAACCATGGTGATGATGGATATAAGTAACACACTGTTCCAGTAATCCATGAGACTCACTCGTATTTGGTTTTAAATTAAAATTAAGAAATTCTTATAGTTAATTTTTCCAATTGAATTTTAATATAGGTGGATTTTTATACATGAGCAATGACGATAACTATCTTAAAGCTACAAATGTTAATTTACCCAAAGTTATAAAATACACTGACTTAGTAAAATCTTGCTGAGTACTGAACGATTCTGATTAACATAAAGTAACGTAAACACAACGTGTATTTATTGTTTAGCTTCGTTAAAGCTCAAATGCGACCGGTAAAGCTCAAGCAAACCAGGTTGAAATTCTTTAAAAAAAGAAGAATTGAGCCACTTTTATAAGAAAAATAAATAATAAATATAAAAAACTTGAATATTTTCTGATTTAGGCTATGCTGTCTTTAACTAGAAAAAAGCGTTGTTTAGTTAAGCTTCTTTAAGTGCCGCAGTATTATTTATAATCCTCAGTTTTTTCAGATCTTTATTTCAATTCTTGTTGTTTTTCCAAGTTATCCATAGTCATTTGCATGACTAAAATTATTAAAATTTAACAGGTTATATTATGTCTACTACAGTTACCGGTACAGTAAAATGGTTTAACGAAACTAAAGGTTTTGGTTTTATTCAACAAGAATCAGGTCCTGACGTTTTTGCACACTTTAAAGAAATCAGCAGTTCTGGTTTCAAAACTTTGTTTGAAGGTCAGCGCGTTTCTTTTAGCGTGGTTGATGGTCAAAAAGGTCCAAATGCGATCAATATCGTTGCGCTATAATTTAGCACAGCAATAAGAAAAAGCACCTTCAGGTGCTTTTTTTAGCTCTGAAGATTCATAATTTTGGTGAAAGGTTTTCTACTCCTCTATTTAGCTCATTAACAGTGAATTTTTAAGAATCATGTTCTGAATCATTGCTGTTGTAAGCGTTGCTCTATAAAGAAATAGAAATGAAAAACCCCTGGCATCCTGCCAGGGGTTTTCCGTATGCGTTCGCTTGGTATAACTCCTGTCGTACCTTACTTTCCTTGTATTTATGTATTGTTATTCTTGTGTGGAACGTCCTGTTCCTGTTAAAGCCATCATAGGAAATTTCCACTATTCAAAATAGCCGCAAAGTGCTGGAATTCATGTAAGCCAATGCTTACAAGAATAGACAGAGATAATAAATTTCAAATGCTTAGAAAATCGAGTATCTATAAAAAAAGGAAGCTCAAGCTTCCTTTTCTATGCCAATCCAGGCTTAGATCCCGTATTTAACACGATAATCTTCCATTTTTGCCAAAGCTTCTAGGTCGCCTTTCGCTTCCAGATAATCCATTAAATCTTTCATGGTAATTAAGGCATGTACAGGAATCTCAAGCTCTTGCTGTACTTCCTGAATCGCAGATAAATCACCCTGACCTTTTTCCTGACGATCAAGCGCCACGAGTACACCGGCAATTTGGGCACCGGCATTTTTCAGGATGGTGACGACTTCACGAATCGCTGTGCCTGCGGTAATTACGTCATCAATGATCCAGACTTTTTTACCTGCTACAGAAGCACCGACCAATACGCCACCCTCGCCATGGTCTTTGGCTTCCTTGCGGTTAAAACCCCATGGCACACTTACCCCATGATTTTGCGACAGAGCCACAGCAGTTGCTGCCACAAAAGGAATACCTTTATATGCAGGGCCAAAAATCACTTCAACATGGTCACATTCAGTTAGTTTTGCAGCATAGCCAGAAGCCAGCAGTGTCAAGGCTTCACCATCATTCAACAGACCCGCATTAAAAAAATAGGGACTCACACGTCCCGATTTTAAAGTAAACTCACCAAATTTAAGCACACCGCGTGATAATGCGAGTTCGATAAAAGCTTGCGGGTTAAACTGAGCTGGCGTTGACATGAGGTGCTCCTAAATCCATTAATTAAGGTAAGACTTGCGCATGATACCAAAGAGTAGCTATCCAGGTGATCAAAAAATTCTTCGCGTCGTTTCAATTAATGTCAACGGCTTACGCTCATCTGTCACCAAAGGTCTATTGGAATGGATGGAACAGTCGGATGCCGACGTGATTTGCATACAGGAAAGCCGGATCACGCATGCGCAGTGGACCGATAAATTCAAGCCTGAAGGCTGGTACACGCACCTGTTTCCTGCCGAACGTCCGGGTTATGCCGGTACGGCCATTTATAGCCGTCTGCCTTTTGTGTCTTTAACTGATGGCCTGGGTTTTGAACTGGCCGATTCACAAGGCCGTTTTATTGCCGCTGAATTTGACTTGGGTCTAGAACAAACCGTACAGATCTGTTCCCTGTACCTACCTTCCGGCTCATCAGGCGATGAAGCACAAGCGCGTAAAGATCACTTTCTGGAAGAATACGCAAAAATCCTGAAACAGTGGCGCGATGAAAATAAATCGGTAATTGTCTGCGGTGACTATAATATCGTGCATAAACGTATCGATATTAAAAACTGGTCGGGTAACCAGAAAGCCTCGGGCTGTTTACCGCACGAACGTGCCTGGCTAGATCATATCTACGATGAGCTTGGTTATGTCGATACTTTCCGTGAAGTCCGCAAAGAAGCCGAATTATACTCCTGGTGGTCAAACCGTGGACAGGCGCGTGCCAAGAATGTTGGTTGGCGGATTGATTATCATGCCTGCTCTCCGGACTGGAAAGAGCGTACCGTTAATGCCTGGGTCTATAAAGAACAATGGTTTAGCGACCATGCCCCCGTGATCATCGACTACAAACTATAATCTTCATTATTTAATTGAGTGAACATACGTTCACTCAATTAAGGCTTATCTCTTACATGACATGACGTATTTTTTGGGTTTATCTTAATGTAATAACATAGCATTATAGCGCTACGGCACAAGGACATGTCAGGACGACAACATAAGGACAGGACGCCGTAGGACGAAAATAAAACAGACTATAGATTTAGCTTGTTTTGCATGGATGTGACATTGGACGTTGGATTGAGACCCGCATGATCAGGATGATTAAATGCGGGTTTTCTATTTCTATTATTCCCAAATTTTTATTTTTCTTATTATTTAGATTGTTCTTTTTCTTGCTGCTCATATTAAAGCTGCTTGATGTCATTTTGATGACATGACTTTTCTGGTATTTAAAATTTTTTCTTTTTTTTCATTTGCTTTTGCATGGTTTGCTGCTGCCAATTTGGTTAAGCTAGTTCATGATTTAAATTTTTTAGATGGCAGCTATGTTAAAAATTTACGGAATTAAAAATTGTAGTTCGATGAAAAAAGCCTTTGATCTGCTGACGGAGCAAGGTCTGAGTTATGAATTTCATGACTATAAAAAACAGGGCATCGATGCTGAAACCATCAAAACCTGGCTGGATGCCTTGGGTCAGGACGTGCTTCTGAACAAGAAAGGCACTACCTGGCGTAAGCTCAGTGAAGAAGAGCAACAGACCGCCCTGTCGAGTGAAGATGCTTTAATTAATGCATTAACCACCCATACCAGTTTAATCAAACGTCCAATCTTGGCAACCTCTACAGGATTTATTGCCGGTTTTGATGAAACAGCTTATCGTGGCTTAGCCCGCTAATATCTTGTATTGAATAGGGTGTGTTGACACTTTTAGCTTAAAAAAATAGCGAAGTAGTAAAATCAAATCGCCAAACCCAATTTTACTATTCGCTATGCCTCGTACCATGCTGACAGATCAACACTGGCAAAAG
>NZ_JAFCXG010000008.1:0-146013 GCF_049898185.1 Acinetobacter sp. 40AMC3-4 | reverse complement strand
ATGGGGCTTTCTTCCAGGACGAAGTCGAAGAGCGCAAGATCATGGCGGTGCCGATGGTATTCCAGGACAACCAGCATATCGGTCAGGGTCGTATGACGCTGGAAGAAATCATTGCCAAGTTGGACAGCAATGCCGCTACCAAAGATGCGGAAAAGCTGAATGCCAAAGATGCCTTTGATGTCCTGGTGATCGGTGGTGGTCCTGCAGGGAATACTTCTGCGATCTATGCAGCACGTAAAGGCATTAAAACCGGGATCGTGGCTGAACGCATGGGCGGTCAGGTCATGGATACCATGGACATTGAAAACTTTACGTCTGTACAGAAGACCCAAGGCCCTAAATTTGCTGCCGAGATGGAAGCCCACGTGCGTGAATATGGTGTCGACATCATGAACCTGCAACGTGTCTCTAATATCAAAGGTGCGGATGCAACGGCCAATGGTCTGGTGGAAGTGACTTTAGAGAATGGTGCCAGACTGGAGTCGAAAACCGTGATTCTTTCGACTGGTGCACGCTGGAGAGAGATGAACGTTCCGGGTGAGCAGGAATATAAAACTCGTGGTGTAGCCTACTGCCCGCACTGTGATGGTCCTTTGTTCAAGGGTAAACGTGTTGCGGTCATCGGTGGCGGTAACTCGGGGGTGGAAGCTGCGATCGACCTGGCAGGGATTGTAGAGCATGTAACTTTGGTGGAATTTGATACCAAATTGCGTGCGGATCAGGTGCTGCAAGACAAACTGAACAGCTTGCCGAACACCACCGTGATCAAGAATGCCTTGTCGACTGAAGTACTGGGTGACGGTGCACAAGTGACTGCACTGAAATACAAAGACCGTGCGACTGATGAAGAGCATACAGTTGAACTTGCAGGGATCTTCGTGCAGATCGGTTTGTTGCCAAATACGGACTTCCTGAAAGAAACCCCAGTTGAGCTGACCAACCGTGGCGAGATTGTGATTAACGACCGCAACGAAACCAATGTGAAAGGTGTGTTTGCGGCAGGTGACTGTACCACAGTGCCTTACAAGCAGATCATCATTGCGACCGGTGAAGGTGCCAAGGCATCACTGTCTGCTTTTGATTACATCATCCGTTCTGGGCAGTAAAAAAAATAGCACCTCGGTTCCCCAAAACCGAGGTGCTATTCTTATAAATACATTATTGTCGCTTTATAGGAACTCAGGACGCTAACACCCGAGTTCCTTTTTTTATATTTATTATTGGATCAGCCAAAAGTGTCCCCACGCACTTTCAGCTGTTCCTTTCCTCTGCACAGTTTTTGTTTTCAACCCTTATTTTTATACTTTCCCCAAGGTTGTCTTTACATAAAGCAATGTTTATTCCATCGCTTCATTTTTAAGATTTAAATAAGTTCAAACCCTTAAATTTTTCCAGTAATTGTTCTTGTGTTTCCCGATACTCCGGATGTGGAGTAATGCATTCAATCGGACAGACATCCACACAGGTCTGATGCTCATAAAAACCGACGCATTCGGTACAACGGTTCACATCAATTTCATAAACTTTCGCACCCTCATAAATCGCGTCATTCGGGCATTCCGGTAAACACATATCGCAATTGATGCATTTGTCGGTAATCAACAGTGCCATACTTAACTCGCCTGATAAGCCAGTGAAGATGCCGAAATATCCGCAGTCGAGCTTGGCAGATTACGAATCAGCAGGGCATATTGCATATCAACATCTGCCGGAACCGGAATCTCGACGATGTGACCTGAACCTTTGGCATCTTCGATCAGATTACCTTTTTTGTCTTTCATTTCGGTTAAAGTGAAAGTGATATTGCCTTTAGTCGTCATCAGTTCGAGTGAGTCACCGACGATAAAACGGTTTTTCACATCGATCTTGATGTAATCTCCATTACGCTCCAGCACTTCGCCACAGAAAATTTGATGATCAAAACTGGAAGAACCATGTTCATAATTCTGATATTCACTATGCACATGGCGGCGTAGGAAACCTTCGGTATAACCACGATTCGCTAAGCCTTCCAATTGTGTCATCAGTGATGGATCAAAAGGTTTACCCGCCAACGCATCATCAATCGCTTTACGGTAAATTTGAGCAGTACGGGCGCAATAGAAATAAGACTTGGTCCGGCCTTCAATTTTCAGTGAATGTACACCTACTTTGGTTAGGCGTTCTACATGCTGGACTGCACGCAGATCTTTAGAATTCATGAAATAAGTGCCATGTTCATCTTCTTCAGCAGCAAACATATCTTCATCATTCCGCTGCAATAGCACAGGCTCATCAAACTGATGTTGTTCTTGCATGTGCTGTTCATCAGCATCTTTAGAGCAGCAGCCTGAATCCAGATTTTTTACTGGAATGACATCACCGGTTTCATCTTCCTTGGCATCCAGAACTTTATATTCCCAGCGGCAGGCATTGGTGCAGGCACCCTGATTGGCATCACGTTTATTCATATAACCGGACAGCATGCAACGGCCAGAGTAGGCCATACACAATGCGCCATGTACGAATACTTCAATCTCCATATCAGGCACTTGCTGTTTGATTTCTGCAATTTCTTCAATGGATAGTTCACGTGACAGAATGACACGGGTCAGCCCCATGTTTTTCCAGAATTTCACGGTTGCCCAGTTCACGGCGTTGGCCTGAACCGACAGGTGAATATCTATCTCTGGAAAATGTTCACGCACCAGCATGATCAGACCTGGATCGGACATGATCAGGGCATCTGGCTGCATCGCGACCACAGGTTCCAAGTCACGAATAAAATTTTTCAGCTTGGAGTTATGTGGCTGGATATTGACCACCATATAGAATTTTTTGCCTAGTTCGTGCGCTTCTTTGATGCCAATCGCTAAATTGTCATGGTCAAATTCATTATTACGAACCCGCAGGCTATAGCGCGGCTGGCCGGCATAGACTGCATCTGCACCATAAGCAAAAGCGTAGCGCATATTTTTGAGTGAGCCAGCTGGTGAGAGAAGTTCAGTAACGGTGGTAATGCTCATGATCAAATCGAAAGACATATAAAAAGTACGGCTTTATTCTAATCATCTGGAATTTGGATTCAACCTAGTAAATCACTCGGAAATACGCGATTTGGAGGTAAAACAAAGTTCTTTTTTAAGTAAAGAATTCTCCATAAAATATCTTCAATATTCAGTCATTTTCAGGGTTTTCAAGCGTTTTTAAAATCTGGCAATGATCAATAGTGGTTGGGGTGTTGCAACTTTCTCTCAGTGTGATCAGTTGCCGTTCAAATATTTGTAATTCTTTAATTTTATTTGAAATATCTAAAAGATGCTGATCAATCAATTGGTTTACGGCACAGCATTCCTGATCCGGATTTTGTTCAAGTTGAATCAGGGTTTCAATCTCTTTTAATGACATGTCTAAGGCACGGCAACGCTTGATAAAAAGCAGTCTTTTTAATGCGTCTTCACCATAATAACGATACTGATTACTTGCTCGAAAATTCGGCTGAATAAAGCCTTTTTTCTCATAAAAACGTAGGGTATCAGTGCTTAGACCAGTCTTTTTGGCCATTTCTGAAATCAAATAAACTGACATATCGCCCTCATGCTTGACCTTGGAGTTAGTCCATAGTTTCTAATCAATTTATCGTATTTTATATAAAAAATCATTGGGGGAATGATATGGCTTGTAGTTGTAGTCCTGAACCGGCACCCATCAAGCCCAACAGCAAATTTAGAACAGCGCTATGGATTGCCTTGCTGGTGAACTTGACTTTATTTGTAGTAGAGCTGATCGGTGGTGCATATGCACATTCATCGGCCTTGTGGGCAGACGCGCTAGATTTCTTTGGTGATGCCGTCAATTACGGGATTTCTTTGGCTGTACTTGGTGCGAGTCTGTATTGGCGGGCAACAGTCGCTTTGGTAAAGGGGATGACCATGGCATTGTTTGGTCTGGTAGTGATTGGCAAAGTGATTTACGCCTATCTGCAAGGTATTCCACCTGAAGCACTGACAATGGGCCTGATTGGTGTGCTGGCCTTAGTAGCGAATGTATTTACAGCAGCAATTCTTTATGCTTTTCGTGAAGGTGATTCCAATATGCGGTCGGTCTGGCTCTGTAGTCGCAATGATGCAATTGGCAACTTTGCGGTCATTTTGGCAGCCGTAGGCGTATTTGGTACAGGCAGTCTTTGGCCGGATATTATTGTGGCTGTAATTATCGCTACACTCGGCATCACATCAGGTTATCAAGTGATTAAGCAGTCTCTGGAAGAAAGATCACTTAAACATAAATCCAGCTAATTTTTATATTTAAAGCTGTCCTGCAGGGCAGCTTTTTATTTATTTCCATTTTTATAATATTTGAAAAATAAAGCTTTACAAATTAATAAATTAAATTAGAATCTCTGGCGAAATTCAGAAAATATACATAAATTTTAATAATTTAGTTTTTTGCATCGTGCGAGGGTTAATGTGAATTTAATTAAAATTTTTTCAATATTGGCAATATCGGGGCTAGCCGCTTGTAGTTCCAAAGTCGTGACTTATGATGCAACAGGAAAAATCATCGGTTCATGTATGGCGACGCGTGGCCTACTTTCGACCGCAAGTGCACATTGTAGTGGTTCAGGCGATGCCTTGGGTGTGAATTATAATACGCCAAATGCTGCTACGGGCCTATTACCAACGCCACCAAGCCAAAATCAGATTAATTTAAAACCGTAAATAATAAAGGGGAATATCATGAAATTATCGGCACTTATTGCACTCGTAGTGACTGTTATATTGACGGGCTGTGCATCGTCAGTGACTACATTTGACTCTCATGGCCGTATGATTGGTTCATGTAAAGCGCAAACGGGTTTCATCATTGCAGGTGGCGCAGGCTGTTCAGGTTCTGCAAACCAGGAAGGTCGCGATCGTTAATTATTTAGTGATGGTTCCAATAAAAAACCGGACTTAAAAGTCCGGTTTTTTAGTTTAGCAAATCTTATTTTTCTACAAATGCACGTTCAATCACGTAGTCACCTAGAACGCCCATTTTTGGAGATTCTTTCAGACCGTGTTGGTCAAGAAGCGCAGCAACGTCATCTAGGAATGCCGGGCTACCACATAACATGGCACGGTCAGTTTCCGGGTTGAAACGTGGCAGACCGATTTTTTCAAACAGTTCGCCGGTTTCAATCGCAGTCGTAACACGACCTTGGTTTGGATATTCTTCACGGGTTACGGTTGGGTAATATACCAATTTTTCTTTCGCGCCGAGTTCAGAGAAGAATTCATGATTTGGCACTTCATTCAGGATCAAATCTTGATAAGCCAGTTCTGAAATGAAACGGGTACCGTGAACTACGATAATCTTTTCAAAACGCTCGTAAGTTTCAGGATCGCGAATAGTCGACAGGAACGGTGCAAGACCAGTACCAGAAGAAAGCAGGTAAAGATTTTTACCTGGGTTCAAGTCATCAAGTACCAATGTACCTGTTGGCTTTTTAGAAACCAAAATGTCATCGCCGACTTTTACTTTCTGTAAAATCGAAGTCAGTGGACCATCAGGCACTTTAATTGAGAAAAATTCTAACTCTTCTTCGTAGTTTGCGCTTGCAATTGAATATGCGCGCATTAACGGCTTGCCATTGACTTCAAGGCCGATCATTACAAACTGACCGTTTTTAAAACGCAAAGCAGTGTCACGAGTCGTTTTAAAAGAGAATAAAGTATCATTCCAGTGGTGGACGTGAGTAATCTTTTCGACGTTAAAAGCAGCCATTAAAGGTCTCAATAAATTATCAAATTAGAACAGCTTGCTATTCTAATCTAAATTCATTCTCGATAAACTGAATATATTTAATTGAGCTTATCAAAAAAAGTGATGATGACTGAACTGAAGCTGCCGATAATTGGTTATATTCGCTCTCCCTATAAAGAAAAATTTGGTATTCCTCGTCAGCCGAATCTGGTTCAGGTCGAAAGCTATATCGAAATGGTCGGGCCTTATAATGACCTGCTCGCCTTTGAGGGAATTGAAGAATTTAGTCATCTTTGGCTGATCTGGCAATTTCATGACAATAAAAACCAGGACAATAGCCAGTTTCGTCCACAAGTGCGTCCGCCACGTTTGGGCGGTAACAAGAAAATAGGCGTGTTTGCTACACGCAGCATGTATCGTCCATCACCGATTGGTTTATCTGTGGTCAAACTCAAAGAAGTGAGAAAGGTTGGCAAGCATGTTCAGGTGTATGTCACGGGGAGTGATTTGCTGGATGGCACGCCAATTATGGATATCAAACCTTATATTCAATATTCGGATGCTATCATCGAAGCACAAAGTGGTTATGCACAGGATGAACCATCACGTAAAACCGTCATCTGGTGTGATGAAGCGGAGCAGCAAAAGCAACAATTACTAGGAAATGGAAAAATTTCTGTGCAGACGATTCAGGAACTAGAAGCTGTCTTATCTTTAGATCCAAGACCAGCGTATCAGGAAGATGAAGAACGGGTATATGGGATGAAGTTTGCTGATTTAGATGTGAAGTTTAAAATAGGTGATAACAAGGTGAAAATACAGGAACTTTAAGTTCCTGTATTTCTTAAATGATTTAGCTACCAACCAAGACAAATGATAAAAATTACTTACTGGTCACATTATTCATCTGTTTTTTAATCTCATTTGATGCGACATCGTTAAATGCATTGCATGCATTTTGAGTTAAGTTATAAAGTTCTTGGCGAAATTTTTTCTCATTATTATCTTTTGCCGAAGTTATCAAACTTTGAAGTTCTGATAGCAAGTTTTTGAAATCATATTCTTTTCCTGCTGGATGATAATCCACTTCATAATATTTACTTTTATATTCTGCGAGACCCCATTGCTGATCTTCTCGGAGATCTAAATAAGCAATTGCGTCTTTAAAGGTTTTTTTAGAATAGTTTTTACTATCGGTGGATACATTCGCCCATTCTGTTTTTAAGTAATCTTGTATATCTTCTTCAAGTGAATATTTATAGAGCTCAATATATTCTTTTGAATTTGAAATATCTTGAAATTGAATGCATTTTGAGTTTTCTGGGAATTTTGCATCACTTGTTAAGGTATAAAATTTTTCACCTAATTCCCCCATTGTATAGGTATCAAGTAAATTATATTTAAGTGTTAAATAATTAATAGGACTAAGTAGTGGAGCAATATTTTTACCACTAATATCAATTTCTTTAAATTTAATGGTCGTTTGAAGATCTTTTGAGTTAATAGAGGAGTATGGTGCTAGTTGCCATGTAGTAGCATTTGTTCTTATTACTCCATTTAACTGTCCATATTTAGTATGGATATTGCCTGTATCATATAATCCATTCTCGGTTAAAGAGAATGTATCGCTTTCATCCCAACCTGTGGTTTCTTCAACTTTAAAGTATAAATTTCCTTGATCAAAAGTACTTTGCTCAATTTCATAATCTAAAGTTGAATCAGAATATTCATCAATGAAAAATGTAGTCCATTGTTGAAATGAGGGTGTGCTAAGTTCAAGACTGCCTGTGCCTGTGCCTGTGCCTGTGCCTGTGCCTGTGCCTGTGCCTTCATTTGATGATTCAGAAGATGAGCCTCCGCCACATGCACTTAACATGAATGCACTAAAAATTGCGAATGATAAAGTCTTAAATTTCATAAATACCCTATAAAAATTATATTAATTCAATTGTTTTTTAAAAGTTAAGCCATCCGATTATAACTATAAAATATTGAAATAAAACCTAGTAAAAATATAAAAATTAATTAGTTAGAAATATTTAATAATTAAAAGACCATCCACCACAAAACCCCAATCAACACTGCCATATGCAAAATCTGCACAGGCGCAAAATAAAGGACAAACTTCCAGCCACCGGTCAAAGCTGCATTGGCTGACTTGGCCAGGGCATGAGCACCCAGACCTAAAAGCAGGGCATAAATCAGACGCATATTTGAAGGATCGCCTTGAACGACGACACTGGCCATCGCGGCATGAATCTCGAATAAAGAGGCGAGCAAGGTCCCGGCCAGTAAGCCGGCATCCCCGAGCCAGACCTCCAGTCCGTAAACTCCAGCCTGAATCAATGTTAATGTGACTGCAATAATCACGGCTTCTTTTAAGCTGAACATTTGGCTGTCTGATGATTCCATGCTCGGAGCCGGTTTCGCCTTGCGCAGTAATAAAAATGCACAGGCTGCCAGAAGGATTACGGCAACTAAAGACGGTAAGAGCAGGATTTTCAACCAGCTCCATGATACGCCTCCAACCACAATCAATAGCAGCACGATAGTCGAGATACAGGACATCAGCGCGGCGCCGGCATTCGATCGTGCATCCATTTCACCTTTACGGACCTGTAAGCCCAACTGTGCGATGGTGGCTGTACTGGAAACAAAACCGGAAGCGATGGAGGACAGCATCAGGGCATTTTTAGTCGAGAAAAAGCGTTTCGCAATATGCGCCAAAGCTTGTACCACTAAAATTAAGGTCAGTAATTTTAAAATAAGATAAGGGTTAAGCACTTCGCCCCAAAAAGGCCGGTCAGGGGTCAGCGGCAGACCAATCAAAATTAAGGCCAGTAATAATAGTCCATCCCTAAATTCGGCTTCTTTAATCCATTTTCCGGCAATATTGTGCATGGTATGTTTGGCCATCAAAATACCGGTTAAGAGCACAGAAAGACCGGCTGCCAGAGGAATATTCCACAAACACATGGCGCCAATAAAATAGGTCATCACAAATGCAAGCTCTGTGGTAATGCCCGGGTCATCTGGCTGATTTTTGATGGATAAAATGACCATACCACCCACGATCAAAGCACCTATTACAGCAATCACGATTCCAAAAAGGAAACACAGTGCGCCCAATAAAGCACAGATCGCAAAGGAACGTAAGCCGGCAAAACTCGGCTGCTGCTCACGTTGCTTATGCCGTTCCCGCTCCAGACCAATTAGCAGGCCGCAGCCCAATGCCGAGGTGAGTATCGTGAGCAGTTCATGAAAAGAATGCGCATGCAGGGGAACCGCAGTCAGATCCATCTGTGACCTCAGCAAGCTAAGAGTTGATTATTTAAAAATATATGTGATGAGATCAGGTTTGCATAGATTAAAAATGTTGCGGTAACGATCAAATCCATTCTTTACTTTCTTTTTGAGATTGAAATAGAAACGTACATTCGATAGGTCGAGAGCATGCGAAAAACTGCAAAAACTTGTTATAGTGGAGGCAAGTTTGGGGACTGATAATAATGAAATTTGACTTTGAAATGGATACGGCATGGTGTCTAGACCAACTCTTTAAAGACGGTAAGATCAGTGAACGCGACCGGATGCTGGTACAAACCACTCATCGGCAACGTGAACAATTAAAATGGCACCCTTTACAGTGGATTGCCAATTTTAATCTGGTCGATCAGTCCCATCCTCAAACGACGTTGACCCTGAACCGTTTATGTCAGTGGCTGGCAGAAAAAACCGGATTGATGTTCTATATCATTGATCCGCTCAAAGCTGATGTACAGGCATTGACCCATGTCATGTCGCAGGAATATTCACTGCGCAACCGTATTCTGGCGGTAGAAATTCAGGCAGACAAAGTTCTGATTGCTACAGATCAGCCTTATAAAACTGAATGGATGTCGAATCTCGAGCAGAATATTGCACCAAAAAAAATACAACGGGTATTACTGAATCCAGAACAATTACAACGTTATATTACTGAATACTATCAAGTCAGTCGTGCAGTTAGTGGTTCACAAAAATCGTCTGCCTATGACCGGGAAAATAAGGGCGTCGAAGCCTTGCTGCAACTGGGCGATTCCCAGAATCCGGATGCCAATGACCAGCATATTGTCAAACTGGTGGACTGGGTGCTGCAATTTGCTTTTGAACAAGGTGCCAGTGATATTCATATGGAACCACGTAAAGACACCGGCAAGATCCGTTTCCGGATTGATGGGGTGCTGCATACGATTTACAACATGCCGGCCAATACATTGACCGCCGTCATTTCCCGAATCAAGATTCTGGGCCGGATGAATGTGGCGGAAAAACGTAAGCCACAGGATGGCCGCCTGAAAACCCGGACACCTAAAGGACAGGAAACTGAACTGCGTCTGTCGACCTTGCCGACCGCCTTTGGTGAAAAACTGGTGATGCGTATTTTCGATCCGGAAGTGCTGGTGAGAAGCTTCCAGCAACTCGGTTTTGAAGGCCATTTGCTCAATGACTGGAATAATCTCACCAGTCACAGTCATGGTATTATTCTGGTGACCGGCCCAACCGGTTCCGGTAAAACTACTACGCTTTATTCAACCTTGAAGCAGCTGGCGACTGAACAGGTCAACGTCTGTACCATTGAAGACCCGATCGAGATGCTGGAACCCAGCTTTAACCAAATGCAGGTCAATAATGGTATCGATCTTGGCTTCGCTGACGGCGTGCGCGCACTGATGCGTCAAGATCCGGACATTATCATGGTCGGGGAGATCCGTGATCAGGACACTGCCAATATGGCCATTCAGGCCGCATTGACCGGTCACCTGGTTCTCTCAACTTTACATACCAACGATGCGCCGTCGAGTCTGACCCGTCTGCATGATCTGGGCGTACAGCCATTTTTGACAGCAGCAACCATCTTGGGTGTTCTGGCTCAACGTCTGGTACGTAAGCTGTGTCCGCACTGCAAACAGGAAAGCTTCCTGAATGAACAGGAATGGC
Organism: Acinetobacter sp. 40AMC3-4; assembly: GCF_049898185.1. Classification (GTDB taxonomy): domain Bacteria; phylum Pseudomonadota; class Gammaproteobacteria; order Pseudomonadales; family Moraxellaceae; genus Acinetobacter. Next base: position 135,309 of record NZ_JAFCXG010000008.1, on the reverse strand, counting down.
AGCATCTAGCTACGGATTATCCTTTGCCGCGACCGGAATTTGTCTTTAAGGCGGTGGGCTGCGAAGAATGCCGGCATACCGGCTATAAAGGCCGTATCGGGATTTATGAGATTATGCCATTGAGTCTGACCACCAAACAGCTGATTGGTGCCGATGCCAACCTGAACCAGCTGCGTCAGCAGGTTAAAAAAGAAGGGGTAGAGCCGCTCAGAATTGCCGGGGCACGCAAGATTCTGGAAGGTGTGACCACGCTTGAAGAAGTCCTGAGAGTTGTGCCCTTAAATTAATTTTGAAAATGAAGCAATCTTAAGATTCAATTCATCTTCGGCTGTTTTAATAGCATCATCGAAACAAGGCAAGACTTTAAAGAGGTAATTGCGATGAAAATGATGATAAATACGGTTTTGGCAGCTGCATTGATGGGTTCTATCGCGACGGCTACGATAGCAAGTAGCGACACTGCTGTGAATCAGGCTGCTTTTGCTAAATCGACCACAGTCAAACAGGCACTGGCCATGAAAGATGACAGTAAGGTTCAGCTTAAAGGTTATGTCGTGAAAGCGGTCGGTGATGAAAAATACCAGTTCCGAGACAGCACAGGAACTATTACTGTTGAGATTGATGATGAACTTTGGCAAGGCAAACCGATTTCAGCCAAAACACCGGTAATCATCACAGGTGAAATCGACATTGATTATAAACCGGCAAAACGTGTTGAAATTGAGGTTGATCAGGTTCGTTTCTAATATCGCCTGATTTGCTGAAATCAATTTGAACACAGCGACAAGAAACCACATGCAAGTTACCAAAAAGCATGTGGTTTTTTTGAGTCTGGAACTTTTTCAAGGCAAGATAGAACAAGGAAGCAAACGGAGCAGAATATGCGTATTCTTTTGGCGGAAGATGATCAGTCTCAGGCAGACAGTATCCAGACTTGGCTGGAAATGGACGGTTATGTGATTGATCGGGTAGAGCGTGGTGATCATGCGATCCTAGCGATTGAGCAGCATAAATATGACTGTATTCTGCTGGATCGTGGCCTGCCGAATGCCACTGGAGATGACATTCTGAAAATTTTGCGCAGCCAACATCAAGATACGCCGGTGATTTTTATTACGGCCAAAGACAGTATTGATGACCGGGTTGAAGGTCTGGATTTAGGCGCGAATGATTATCTGGTCAAACCTTTTAGTCTGGAAGAACTTTCGGCCCGAGTTCGTGCCCAACTCAGACAGAAACAGCAAACACCGAATCATATCCTGCAATGGCAGGATCTCAGTCTGGACACTCAAGCCAAGACCCTAACTAAAGAAGGTCAAGCTGTGAATCTGACTGCGAAGGAATTTCAAATTCTATACAAGCTGATGCAGCAGCCTGAACATATTGTCACCCGTGAACAGCTGGAAGAATCGCTGTACGCTTGGGGTGATGAAATTGAAAGTAATGCCATTGAAGTATTTATCTATCAGTTACGTAAAAAAATTGGCAGCCAGATGATCAAGACCATTCGCGGTCTGGGCTATCGCATGCATAAGGCTGAGGCTTAACCCCATGTCGGCTGCTATTTCCCTGCAAACCCGGCTAATTAAACATGCGCTGTTCAGTTCCATCTTGGCCGGAATATTGGCCTGGCTGCTGTTATTGGGAATTTCCAGTTATCAGGCCAGTCAGCTGCATGATGAATTAATGGAGCAGATTTCTGAGTTGCTGCTTGGCGATGTCACCCAGGCCAAAGGCACCCAGGTGGATGAGCTCAGTGAACAGTTTGATATCCAGTATGCCTTGTTGCTGGATCAGCAGGTACTGACAACTTCGATTGATGATGAATTAATTAATCCCATTCCAAAAGCACAGAACAACGGCTTCCAGTTTGCTTATGAGAATGGTCGTTTTATCCGCATCCTGACTGCGGAAGATGACGACCTTCAGGTCAAAATCATACAACCGCTTTCAGTACGTTTCGATGAGCTCTGGCAAACCACATTGGGCTTTGCCGGGATCTTATTCATTTTATGGCTAGTGCAATGGCTGATTTTGCGTGTTGCGATCAGACGCCAGTTACGGCCATTAAACAAGATTTCCCGCGCAATCGGTTCCAAGACTGCTCAGGATCTGAGTCCTATCAAAACGCCTGATCCTGAAATCACTGAACTGCAACCGATTATTCGCCAGCTGAATGCCATGCTCGGCCGGCTAGAAAAGTCACTGGCTGCCGAACAGCGTTTTACTGCAGATGCTTCGCATGAGCTGCGTTCGCCACTGTCTGCGATTCAAATGCGGCTACAGGTTTTAAAACGCAAATATCAAGATGATCCACAACTACCTCAGGCATTGCAGTTGATCCAGAATGATGTCAACCGCGGTACGCAGGTACTGGAAAATTTACTTTTACTGGCGCGACTTGATCCGGAGCGCACAGAGCAATTACCAACGCAAACGATTAATCTTAAAAATCTGGTTCAGGAGGCTTTGCAGGCATTGCAGCCTTTTGCAGAAGAAAAAGACATTCATTGGAATCTAAACCTTGAAGATGCTGTGATTGAAGCGAATCAGGAGCTGATCTTTAGCTGTATCCGCAATCTGGTCGACAATGCCATTCGTTATACGTCGCCGCAGGGACAGGTCGAGATCAGGACAGTCATTCAGCAGCATCAGATACAGTTGCTGATTGAAAATTCAGGAGAGGGGATTGCTGATGATGTGCTGGAACGACTAGGTGAACGTTTCTATCGAGCCTTAGGGACTCGCACTCAGGGTTCAGGTCTAGGTCTGTCCATTTGCCAGAAAATTATGGCACTGCATGCAGCTAAAATTGACTATGCGCCGTCGGATCTGGGCGGACTTAAAGTGTTATTGAGTTTTAAGCTTGAATAGCAAATCTCATGATCAGAAGATTAAAAAGCAGTATGCGCTGATTCATACTGCTGCTTCCCACGTTTGTTATTATTAGAACTGATTTAATTATTTGGTCAGAATAAGACGGTTATTGCGGGTCAGACGCAAGCGGTATTCTTCGCCGGCATGCATGATCCGGATTTCACGACCCAGTGCAAAAAGATTGTTGGAGTGCAGCATTGGCAAAGCATGGTGAGTATCATTGTTACGGGTAAATAAGCTAAATGGGGCGTTCATTCCGTCGACTCCGTGGTGTGTTTTGGATTGATTTAAATGATAATCATTATCGAATAGGTCTGTCAACGAAATATTGAGCAATTTATAAAAAACTCTAATTTGCTTACAATCTGTAAAACTTCAACGGTTCTGTACATCATGACTAAAGCTACGATTCATGTCGCAATTGCGCTTTTATTTCATCAAAATCAGGTTCTAGTCGGCTGGCGTGAAGCCAAGCAGCATCAGGGCAATAAATATGAATTTCCAGGCGGAAAAGTTGAACAGGGTGAATTACCAGTCGAAGCTTGCCGCCGCGAAGTGATTGAAGAGGTCGGTGTTGATATTGAACGCTGGCATGCCTCTGATTTTATTTCTCATGAATATGAAGATCTCATCGTCAATTTGCATATTTTCCATGCTTTAGTACAGCCTGCTCAACTGGCTGAAATCAAACAGCCTTGGCGCTGGTACAGCCGGGAAGAACTTGGTCAGCTGAATTTTCCGAAAGCCAATCAGTCCATAATTCAAAAGCTGCAATGGCCGCAGCGCATCAAGATTGCTGAAGATCTGGATATCTTATCAAGTCTGGATACAGATCAAATGTTGTATTGGCGCGTGGAAGCAACGCCTGAACGGATCATGCAAGTACAGCAATATCCGGTAGATCAACTCTCCAAGTTAATCATTAATCAGCAGCTTTGGTCACAACTGAATGAATTGCAGCAGCAGACGATTCGCACGATTCATCTAAAACAGACTCAATTGATGGACTTGAAACAAGGCGAACTTAAATCTGGCTATCGTTATCTGGCAGCTTGTCATGACCTGACCGCTTTAATGCATGCAGAACAGATCGGCTGTGAAGCGGCTTTACTCAGTCCGGTACTGGCGACAGCGACTCATCCAGAAACACCTGCGCTAGGCTGGGAACAATTCAAGCAAATGGCAGAGCAGGTACAGATTCCGGTTTTTGCTTTAGGCGGAATGAAGACTGATGAGCTCGATTATGCAAAAAGCCAGCATGCTTATGGCATTGCCGGCATTCGCTATATTTAGACGCTATATCTAGAAAATACGCTTTCTATTAGTAAGTCAGTTTCTATAGAAAATTATCTTAAAGCTTTTTCAGTGCCTGTTGAGCTTGCTGAATCGCTTTGGCATTTTTCCGCAACTGAGCAGATTTAAGGCGCACTTGCCAAAGCTGCTTTTTCATGACACTAGATTGTGCATAACTCAGGCCACGTAAGGCAAAAGCATCGGCGCTTGCTGGCTGATTTTTACGGTTGGCGATCATGCCCAAGTATAAATAGGTTTCTGGTGCCTGAGGGGCCAGTCGCTGTGCCTGAGTTGCAGCAGCTTCAGCTTGAGCAAATTGCTGCTTGGTATAGGCCTGCTGGGTTTGCTGCATCAGACTCTTGAAGGCCGGCAAATTACGGCCATCATCAAACTTTTGGCTTTTCGGCTTCTGTTCAGGAATGACAATTTTCTGACGTTTGATGTCAGGACGGTCATAAGGCGTAATCACGACGCCGTCTGGTGTTTTTGCCTTAGGTTTTTCCGTCGCAGGCTTGGCGGGGCTAACTGGCTTTTTTGGCTCGGAGATACTTTGGCAGCCCACCAGACTGAGGATGAGCAAACCAGGGAGGATTTTTCTTAACATAAACATAGACTCAATTAATGGCTATAACTTCCACTGGCGATAATACGGGTTTCGCTCTCAAGATCGCGTTCTATTTCTGTTTCACTTTCTTGTATATAGCGACTCATATCATCCTGTTCAGTATCAGATGGCGCAGGTTCTGAATCAATATCATAAGGTTCCGTCGCATAATGCGAGATGCCGCAGGCAGTTGCCTGATTTGGCAGGGCATGACGCGAAATCGGGATATACATGGCGCCTTCACAGCCTTGTGCCGATAAATGACCGGTATAACGATCCAGCCAATGCCATTCGATTTCATTCGGCTGTGGCAAATTCACCGGTTTCTGGCGCAACTGTTTCATGACATTGGTCCACACGGGCAGGGCACCTGAAGAACCGGTCAAGCCAGTGACTTTGTTGTCATCCAGACCGAGCCAAACCACGGTCATATAATTACCTGAGTATCCGGCAAACCATGAGTCACGGCTGTCATTCGTGGTACCGGATTTGCCGGCAAGATTCAGACTACGTGGTAAGCTGTTATAGGCTGCACGACCTGTACCATTCGACATGACCTGTTGTAAGCCATAATTCAGAGCATAAGCAGAAGCCGGATCAATGGTCGGTTGCACACTCAGGCTATAACGATCCAGAGAGCGGCCGTTGGCATCCACCACAGAGCGAATCGCTTTGGTTGGGTATTTAAAGCCGCCTGTAGCAAAGTTGCCGTAAATATTCATCACTTCCATCGGGGACATATCTACCGCACCTAAGTAAATCGACGGATAAGATGGAATATCTGAAGTTACACCAAATTTTTTCAGATGATTAATAAAGGTAGACAGGCCAAATTCTTGTGCTAAACGCACAGTGGACAGGTTATAAGATTGCGATAAGGCTTGTGACATTGGAATGACACCATGTCCACGACCACTATAGTTTTTCGGTGTCCAGGTTTTGCCGTCACTCTTAATGCTGATTTCACTGTCTTCAATCGGGCTCGCCCAATGATAACGGTTCGATTCCAGTGCACTCAGGTAGATCACAGGCTTTAACAGGGAACCAACCTGACGCTTGGCATCGACTGCACGGTTAAAGCCGGTAAAATCTTGAGTAGAACCTACTGCGGCTACCAGCTCACCATTTTCCGGATGCGATACCAATACCGCACCTTGTAAATCTTTCAGGCGACCCGGATTGGATTTACTTAAACGCGCCACCGTCTCTTTAAAGCTGTCCTGAATTCTGGTTTGGGCTAAAGGATCTAAAGTGGTGAAAATTCGCAGACCCTGATTGGTCAGATCGGTTTCCTGATAATCTGTGCGTAATTGACGACGTACAATATCCAGAAAATCCGGGAAGCGGGCAGGGCCTAAAGTCGGTTTTGAAATGACATTTAACTGACGTGCGGTTTCTTTTTCATATTGTTCCTGAGTCAGATAGCCCATCACCAGCATATTATTCAGGACGATATCACGGCGTTTTTTTGCACTTTCAGGATTGCGCCATGGGTTATATAGACTCGGACCTTGAACCAGACCAACCAGAAATGCTTGCTGGGAAATATTCAGTTCACGCAGTGGCAGGCCAAAATAAAACTGCGATGCCAGACCATAACCATTAATAGAATAGTTACCATTCTGGCCCAGATTCACCTCATTTAAATAAGCTTCCAGAATTTCATTCTTGTCATAATGCAATTCAATCAGCATCGCCATAAAGGCTTCATTTACTTTACGTTTTAAGGTGCGCTCCGGGGTCAAATAGAAATTTTTAACCAATTGCTGGGTCAAGGTTGAGCCACCCTGACGTTTACCACCGGTAATATTGCTGACTACGGCACGTGCAATACCACGCGGTGAAACCCCATGATGCTCATAGAACTTACGGTCTTCGGTCGCGATCAGCGCTTCGATCAAGGGCTTAGGCACTTTATTTAGCTTGATCAGCACACGGTCTTCGTTATGCTGCGGATAAATCCCACCAATTAATAAAGGTTCTAAACGCGCAATCCCGCTTGAAGACGGTTTGGTTGCGCTGACTTCTGCAATCTGTTCACCGCTGAAACTGACTTTCAATATTTGTTCCGGTTCAACCCGGTCACCAAAATCAAAGCCGCGTGTATGCACATACAGGGTATTACCCGTGGTGACAAAGTTGCCTGATTTAGTATAACTATCCGAATTTTTATAACCGAGTAATTTTAATTCTTGTTGGAAATCCTGCAGGCTGACTGGGGCATTCACGTACACTTCCATCGGACGTGCGAAGACCTTGGCCGGAATATCCCAGCGCTGACCTTCAAACTTGTCGCGTACAATATTGTCTAATCTAATCAAATAGATACTAAATGCTACAAAGATAGAAATGACAATAATAGAAAAAATTAAGGCAAGAAACCCCATGCCACGTTCAGATTTCATAAATACTTATAAGATCCTGTGAAATTGTGCTAATCATGCGAAGCTTTTCATTATTTTGCAATATTTAATCAAGAAATGCGCTTAAAATTAAAATGAAACCCCACAATTTCTCCTTAATTCGAATATATTTCAAATAATTTCCTACCTATGAAGCACTGTTATAAATTGTCATCCAGGTATAGCTTAATGTTATGATAAGCAGGATTCGTAGCGGAGCGACGACACTGGTGCAAATTTCCCATAAGACCTTTCGAAATATCGGGTTAATAGGACGTCCTGATAAATCGTCGGTGGTTGAAACCTTATGCCTTATTCACGATCATCTTCTCAATCTAGGCCTACATCCAGTTTTTGATGCAGCGACAGCTGAACTTGTTCCCTATCAAAATACCCAAACCGTCAGTCGTGCCTTATTGGGTGAGGTGGTGGATCTGGTGATTGTCGTGGGCGGTGACGGTTCGCTGTTACATGCAGCACGCGCCTTGGTCAAGTACAATACCCCGGTAATCGGGGTTAACCGTGGTCGTCTGGGGTTTTTAACGGATATCAAGCCGACCGAAGTGATCTTCAAGCTGGATCAGGTATTAAAAGGTGACTTTCAGACTGAGCGACGTTTTTTACTCGAAGTTGAAATTCGCTCCAAAGGTGAAGTGATTTACGATGCCATTGCCCTAAATGATGTGGTGCTACATTCAGGGAAATCGGTGCATATGATCGATTTTGAGCTGAATATTGATGGGCAATATGTCTATCGTCAGCACAGTGATGGCCTGATTGTCTCTACGCCGACTGGTTCTACAGCTTATGCGCTTTCTGGTGGTGGCCCGATCGTACATCCAAGTATGGATGCGATTGCCTTGGTACCGATGCATCCGCATACCTTGTCTTCACGCCCGATTGTGGTCGGTGGACATAGTGAAATTAAATTATTGATTCGTGAAAATCGCGTACTGCCGATGGTTAGTGCGGATGGACAACACAGTGTGTCTTTGAATGTGGGTGATAGCGTCCATATTCGCAAGCATCCCTTTAAACTGAATCTTCTGCATCCACCGGGTTATGACTTTTATAATGCCTGTCGAACCAAACTGGGGTGGAATCAGGACTTTGATTATTTTAAGCAGGATTAAATCATGAATATTGAACAAATGCTTGCCGTACTCAATCCTGAGATTGTTGAACGCCTAAGAACAGCAGTCGAAATTGGAAAGTGGCCAAACGGTGTAGCCTTGACACCAGAACAACGTCAGACCTGTATGCAGGCAGTGTATGCCTGGGAAATGAAAAACCTGCCTGAAAATGAGCGCAGCGGTTATATCGATCGCGGTACTAAAGAAGAGGGTGAAGAGTGTGATGATGATCATCACAAGAATGAACCTGAATTCAAGCCGATTCGTTTTGTTTAAGGCTTAATTCCCAGCCAATAGCAATACAATTAAAAAAAGCATTGTTCATTCACTGAACAATGCTTTTTTCTTTTGTACAAGATTAAACCGTGTGACGATTCGCCCATAAGGTTTTGGCTTTTTGCATCGCAGCTTCAAAGCTGCCACACACGCCCATGGTATATAGCGCAATGCCCATGGTTTCTATCACTGCAATCTCGCCATACTCATGGCTTTGCTGACCATTCCAGACAGCCTTGAATAGCGCTAGATCCAGTTTTTCTTCAATAGGACTGCGGTTATCAGTGAGCTTTGGCAATTCATGCTCATAGAGCAGGCCATCTTTAATGCCACAGATGAGCGTTTTGGCATCCGGATTACGCTCGAATTCGCCCCCTTCACCTTTAATCACGGCACTATTTTTATAGCCCAAGCGGAAAGCTGCTTGCTGATGCGAACCACGATATGCTGGATGGAAAATGGCTTGCAGGGTCGCTTTGGCATTAAAGGGATTGATCAGACGCGCCAGGGTATGAATTGGGGAGCGTAAGCCCATGACATTACGCAGCGCAATCAAGTCTGCAAGAATCGGAGAAATTACTTCTAACGGTATGTAAGCAAAATGCTGTTGTAGAAGTTGCTGTTCAACCTCGGCATCATTTTGACAGATTGGATAGCCTAAGTAAGTCAGCACCTGTTCGGTGTAAACGCGGTTCATGGTATGGCCCGAGGCACCATGCATCACAATATTATAACCATGCTTGGCCAGTGTCAGGGCTGCCAGAATAAACCATGGATAATGCTTGCGCTTGCCCGCATATGAAGACCAGTCCAGATCGACATCCAGTTTTTTGAAACTCAGCTGGTCACGTGTCGCCTGTACAAAACCGGCCAACTCATCTACAGATTCTTCCTTGACCCGCAATAACATCAAGAATGCACCTAACTGCACATCCAGCACTTCATTTTTCAAAATCATACTGAAGGCTTGATAGGCTTCATCATAGCAGAGAGAGCGGGCGCCATTTTTCCCTTTACCCACAATGCGTACATATTGGGCAAAGGGATGTTCGAAATCTTTATAAATATTTCTTTTGGTATTCATAACTTTTTACAGCTTGCAGAAAATATTAATGTCAAGGGAGAGGGTGAAAATCCATAAACATTTCAGTATACGTAAAACAATCAGTTAAATCTGATTATCGACTAATGTCTAATCTATTCTGGTTAAAACATAAACAAGCGCATAATAAGTTATGCACATTTAGTATGAATATTCGGTAAAATTTAGGCAATTTTTAGAGTCTGTTTAATTTTTCTTAATCTCTTTCTCCCATTTAATACTTTGGTCTGATGCTGAGTGTCAGATTCAATGCATGGCTGATTATCATTTTGAACATTCTCTTGAGCCTTTTGAGATTTGATCCGGTTCACCCTGAGAAGGGATGAAGAGGTCAGTATATTTCTCAAAATGGTCTTTCTTATTTTTGATATCGTTCAAGTAGATTTATTATGGCGAAACAACCAATTTATAAGTCACTGTATTTTCAAGTGATTGTGGCCATTATCGCAGGTATTCTGGTCGGGCATTTTTCGCCTAGTGGTACGCAAATTATCAATGGCGTAGAACAACATGTCCCTGGCTTGGGTGAACAGCTTAAACCGCTTGGTGATGCATTTATCCGTCTGATTAAAATGATCATCGCACCTGTGATTTTCTGTACCGTGGTGAGCGGTATTGCGGGTATGGAAAGCATGAAATCAGTCGGTAAAACTGGTGGTGTTGCTTTACTTTACTTCGAGATCGTATCTACGATTGCTTTGGTCATCGGTCTGGTCGTGATTAACATCGTCAAGCCTGGCGTGGGCATGAACGTTGATCCTGCTTCACTGGATACCAGTGGCATCAGTAAATATGTTGCTTCAGGTGAGTCACAATCGACTATCGACTTCCTGATGAACATTATTCCAAATACGGTTGTGGGCGCATTTGCAGAAGGAGAAATCCTGCAGGTTCTATTGTTCGCGATCATCTTTGGTTTTGCACTGCATAAGCTGGGTGATCAAGGCAAGCCAGTCCTGAAACTTATTGACCAGATTTCACATGTATTCTTCAACATCGTGAACATGGTGATGAAACTTGCTCCAATCGGTGCATTTGGTGCGATGGCCTTTACCATTGGTAAATATGGTATTGGTTCTCTTGCTCAGCTGGCACAGTTGATCATTTGTTTCTATGTCACCTGCGTACTGTTTATTTTCATCGTATTGGGCTCAATTGCGCGTTTTGCTGGTTTCAGTATCATGAAGATGATCCGCCTGATTCGCGAAGAACTTCTGATTGTACTGGGGACGTCATCTTCAGAATCAGTACTGCCACGTATGTTGAAGAAACTGGAACTTGCCGGTGCTGAAAAATCAGTGGTAGGTCTGGTGATTCCAACTGGTTATTCATTTAACCTGGATGGTACGTCGATTTACTTGACGATGGCTGCAATCTTTATTGCGCAAGCAACCAATACGCAACTTGACTTGTCTCATCAAATTACCCTGCTTCTGGTACTTCTGATCTCATCTAAGGGTGCGGCAGGCGTGACTGGTTCAGGCTTTATTGTGATGGCGGCAACTTTGGCTGCTGTAGGGAATATTCCTGTTGCAGGTCTGGCATTGATTCTCGGTATCGATCGTTTCATGTCTGAAGCTCGTGCCTTGACCAATCTGGTCGGTAACTCTTTGGCGACTTTAGTGGTTGCGAAATGGGTGGGCCAGTTAGATATGGACAAGCTGAACTATGCTTTAGCAAATCCTGCAGAAATTGACGAAAAAATGGCACAAGAAGGCAATAACGCTCACTAATTTTGAGTCTGTCTTTCATGTCTAAAAGGGAAGCTTCGGCTTCCCTTTTTTATTGACTGTGAAGTTAGTAAAAAGATGAATGCCGGCACATGACAGGGAGCAGGAAAGTCGATAGTCTGTGAAAAGGAAACTAAAATGATAAACAACAAGGACAATAGAATGCTTGCCTACGATGCCGATCTAGAATTATTCCGCGATAATTTTAAACGCTTTATGAACGAACATGTCGCACCGTACTACGACCGGTGGGAACGTGAAGGTCTGATGCCGCGTTCAGTCTGGAATGCACTCGGTGAAAATGGCTTCTTGTGTGTCGATGTTCCAGAAGAATATGGTGGCTATGGGGTGCCGACCGATTATTCCTTGATGCTGATCGAAGAATCTGCACGTGCCGGATACAGTGCCATTGCCACAGGTCTGTCTTGTCATTCCGATATTGCAGCACCGTATATCCTGCGTATTGGTACTGAAGAACAGAAAAAATACTGGTTACCAAAAATGGTCACCGGTGAAGTGGTCGGTGCGATTGGCATGACCGAGCCAGGTGCAGGTTCAGATTTGCAAGCCATGCGTACTAGTGCCATCTTGCAGGATGAATATTATCTGTTAAATGGCTCAAAAACCTTCATTTCCAATGGTCAGCATGCTGACTTGGTAGTGCTTGCGGTCAAAACCGATCCTCAAGCCCGAGCTAAAGGCGTTTCATTGCTGCTGGTCGATACCCATCTGGAAGGCTTTAAAAAAGGCACTAATCTGGACAAGATTGGTCTGCATGCTCAGGATACGTCTGAACTGTTCTTCGACAATGTTAAAGTGCCAAAGGACCAATTACTGGGTCAGCCGGGACAGGGATTTGCTTACCTGATGCAGGAATTGCCACGTGAGCGTACCGCCATCGCTGCCACCGCTCTAGGCGCCATTCGTGGCTCGATCGATGTGACCACACAATATGTGAAAGAGCGTCAGGCTTTTGGTCAGGCGATCGGTCAATTCCAGAATACTCGTTTTGTGTTGGCGCAAGCGAAAATTGATGAATTGGCAACTGCAGCATTTTATAACCAGAATCTTGAGCTTTATATGCAAGGGAAGCTGGATGTAGAAACTGCAGCGGCATTGAAAAGTTTTTCTACCGATATGCAGATGAAAATCGCGGACAATCTCCTGCAATTATTTGGGGGTTATGGCTATATGACTGAATATCCAATTTCACGTTTCTTCGTTGATGCGCGGATTCAGCGGATTTATGGTGGTACTAATGAAATCATGAAAGAGATAGTGGCACGTGGTCTGTTAGGACGTTAATAGCTCACTCATAAAAAAAGAGTCCCGAAGGACTCTTTTTTATAGGGGAGAACATGGCCAAGATGGGAAATATTTTTTAAGACTTTATGATTTTAAGACATCCAAACATTCATGAATAAAAATGGGTAAATCATTGGGTAGACGCGATGAAATCAACTGATTATTGTCATTCACCAGTTCTACATCATAATAGGTTCCACCCGCATGCTGTACGCGACTCGCATGCGCCCGGATACTGGTAATAATCCGATTTTTCAGCACATCTGCTTCACACAGTAATAAGGATGCATCACATAAACTGAAAATAGCTTTTTTGGCCTGATTGAAGGCATGGATGAACTGTAGCACCCGAACATCGGTAGAGAGAGAAACCGCAGATTCGCCCCCTGGAATCAGCAAGGCATCAAAGTCATCAATACTGATTTGTTCGATACCACGGTCGATGGTCACGGCAGAACAGCCATGCAGCCCATAGACCACTTTGCCTGCGTTAAGTTCGATATTGCAGACGCTATGATGGGCAGCCAGCAAGGCAGCCACTGGCTCTAGGTATTCTTGGTCTTCAAAATTATTTGTTATAAGTACTGCTATTCTTTTTGGCATGATTGATCCCCCCAACTCATGATTTAAATTAGACTAGCTGTTAAAGGTTGAAAAAACGTCTCCACTTTGTAACAGAGTAGTAATTTCATGTAAAAAATTTAGGAAAATCAATATTAAATAAGAGAGATGAGCGTGAGGAGCGTGCATTTTATTGTGAAAGATATCTCAGATTTTAATAGGTCAAAAAAGACAAGTACAAAGCTATTATTTTAATTTTCTTATGCTTAAAACCGCTATATAGATTAAGAAATAGTGATATTTCATATTCATTAAAATCAGTTAAGATGGACAGGCTAAGTTTACAATTTGATAATGTAAATCAAGCCAAAATGCTGAACTAAATGTTACCAGATATGACTAAAAGCGATGAGTGGTTAAAACCAACTGTCTGTTTTTAAGACTTAATCTAGCAATGTCATATTGCGTAACATTTTAAAGCTCACTATTGTTATACTGAACAGATAAGGTTTATGAAGGGCGACATAACAATGATCAACGACGATCAAAACACCACGACTTCTCTTGATTTGGCAAAAATTCGTGAAGATATCGATTCTGTTGATCAGCAAATTCAGCAATTGATTAACCGTCGGGCACGTTTGGCTGAAGCAGTGGCAAAAGCAAAATTTGCCTCAGAAGAGAATCCGCTGTTTTACCGTCCAGAACGTGAAGCTCAGGTTTTGCGTAATGTCATGGAACGTAATGAAGGGCCATTGTCTGATACCACCATGGCACGTCTGTTCCGTGAAATCATGTCGGCCTGTCTGGCACTCGAAGCGCCGCAAAGCATTGCTTTCCTTGGCCCAGTCGGGACTTATACCCATTCTGCGGTACTCAAGCACTTTGGTCATGATGCTGTGGTTCGTCCTTTACCGACCATTGATGAAGTTTTCCGTGACGTGGAAGCAGGCAGTGCCCATTATGGTCTGGTGCCGGTAGAAAATTCCTCTGAAGGCGTGGTCAACCATACTTTGGACTGTTTTAAAACATCGAACCTGAATGTGATTGGCGAAGTTGAATTACCGATTCACCATCAGTTCCTGATTTCTGAAAATACCCGTAAAGACAGCATCAAACAGATTTATGCGCATCAGCAGACTTTGGCACAATGCCGTAAGTGGCTGGATGCTCATTATCCAGGTGTGGAACGTGTCGCTTTAAGTTCCAATGCGGAAGCAGCACGCCGTATTCGTAATGAATGGCATTCTGCTGCAATTGCTTCTGAAATTGCCGCGAGTATCTATGACCTCGAAATCATGCATAGCAATATCGAGGACAATCCGGAAAATACCACACGCTTCCTGGTGATTGGTCGTGAAAAAGTGCCGCAAAGTGGTAATGACAAGACTTCATTACTAATCTCAGCGCATGATCGTGCCGGAGCTTTGCTGGAAATTCTGGCGCCGTTTGCCAAGCACAATATCAGCCTGACCAGTATTGAAACCCGGCCTGCACTTCCTGAAAAATGGGCTTATGTGTTCTTCATTGATCTTGAAGGCCATATTGAGCAGGAACACGTGAAAGCAGCCATTGAAGAAATTCGTCCTTTGGTTAAAGAAGTTCGCGTGCTCGGTTCATATCCTGCAGCTGTACTTTAAGTCAGCTATACGTGGTCAGGGCGAGGGTGCTGACCACTGTTTTATACCTAAAATTGGAAGTCTAAAATGTCGTTTGTTCCAGCCAATTCAGGCATCTCAAAATTAAAGCCATATCAACCGGGTAAACCGATCAGTGAACTTGAGCGCGAGTTGGGTCTTACCGATATCGTCAAACTGGCTTCAAATGAAAATCCGCTGGGTTGTTCAGATAAAGTCAAAGAAGCGGTCGCTGCGGAAATTTCTGAAATTGGCCGTTATCCGGATGGTGGTGGTTTTATCCTGAAAGATCAGATCAAGGCCCAGTTTGGTTTTAATCACGATCAGATTACCTTGGGGAATGGTTCAAACGACTTACTGGAAATGTTTGCCCGCGCATTCGTTTCAGAAAATGATTCGGTGTTGTATAGCCAGCATGCTTTTGCAGTTTATGCATTGGTGACTCAAGCCATTAATGCACAAGCGATTGAAGTGCCAGCTAAAGGCTTTTCGCATGACTTGGAAGCAATGGCGGCTGCCATTCAAGACAATACCAAACTCGTCTTCATTGCAAACCCGAATAATCCAACAGGAACCTGGTTTGAAGAAGCTGAATTTGAAGCGTTCATGCAAAAAGTTCCTGCCAATGTCATCGTGGTTCTGGATGAAGCCTATGTGGAATATTTCCCGGAAAACTTCAACAGCTTGAAATTCCTCGCGCAATATCCAAACCTGATCGTTAGCCGTACTTTGTCGAAGTGCTATGGTTTGGCTGCACTACGTGTTGGTTTTGCTCTGGCTTCAGTAGAAGTGACGGATTATCTCAATCGTATTCGTCAGCCATTTAATGTCAACCATCTTGCGATGGTGGCTGCGGTGGCTGCACTGAAAGATGAAGATTTTATCGCGCGTTCTCGTGAAGTGAATAAAGCCGGTATGGCGCAACTTGAAGCTGGTTTTAAGGCTTTGGGTCTTAACTATGTGCCTTCACGTGCCAACTTTATCTTGGTAGATGTACAGGCAGACCCATCAGCAACCTTCAATGGTCTGCTCAAGCAAGGGGTGATTGTGCGTCCGGTCGGTATTTCTAATCACATTCGGGTATCGATTGGTACTGAAGCAGAAAATGCGAAATTCTTGAGCGCATTGGCTAAAGTACTCGGTTTAGAGGCAAAAGCTTAAACCATGTCGCAGCCACTGTTTGAAAAAGTTGCATTTATCGGGCTTGGACTGATTGGTTCAAGTCTGGCGCGTGTCATTCGAGCCGAGCATTTGGCCAATGACATTGTTGCATCGACACGTTCACAAAAGACTTTGGAAGATGCTAACTCTCTTGGCCTGATTTCCGAAGGCTATGCCGATCCTGTAGAGGCGGTCAAAGGCGCTGATCTGGTGGTACTGGCATTGCCGGTACGTGCCACGCAAAAGGTGCTGGAAGCTATCAAGCCTTATTTATCTGCCAATACCATTATTACTGATGTGGGTAGTACCAAAGGTAATGTGGTCGATGCAGCGAAAGCGGTTTTTGGCGATGAACTGCCTGAAGGTTTTGTACCGGGCCATCCGATTGCAGGTGCCGAGCATACCGGGGTGCATGCAGGTAAAGTTGATTTATTTGTCAATCACAAGGTGATCTTGACGCCACTGCCAAGCAGTGCAGACTGGGCCGTCGATAAACTGATTCAGCTGTGGCAAGCGGCGAAAGCCGAAGTGATTTGTATGGATGTCGACAAGCACGATGAAGTGCTGGCGCATACCAGTCATCTTCCGCATCTCATGGCATTCAACTTGGTTGAGCAATTGGCCAAGCGTGAAGACAATTTAGATATATTTCGTTATGCTGCCGGTGGCTTCCGGGATTTCTCGCGAATTGCCGCTAGCGATCCACAAATGTGGCATGACATCTTTTTTGCCAACAAAAAAGCAGTTCTGAATGCTGTTGATGGCTTTGAACAGCAGCTCGCGATTATTCGCAAATTGATTGAAGATGAAGATTCCCACGCATTGATGGGCTTATTGGGTCATGCGCAGGCAGCTCGCCAGCATTTCAACCATATGCTCGCCAAGAAACCTTTCATGGAGAAAAATAAAGTGACACAACAATTTACCATTCAGCCGGGTGCCAAGAAATTTCAGGGTAAATTTACCGTGCCAGGTGACAAATCTGTGTCACATCGCTCGATCATGTTTGGTGCGATTGCAGAAGGTACCACACATGTGACCGGCTTTTTGGAAGGTGAGGATGCTCTAGCGACACTGC
This sequence comes from Acinetobacter sp. 40AMC3-4, assembly GCF_049898185.1. Classification (GTDB taxonomy): domain Bacteria; phylum Pseudomonadota; class Gammaproteobacteria; order Pseudomonadales; family Moraxellaceae; genus Acinetobacter. Next base: position 118,150 of record NZ_JAFCXG010000008.1, on the reverse strand, counting down.
AAGCTTTCCGTGATATGGGAGTCAGCATTGAAGGCCCTAAAAATGGTGAAGTCACCATTCATGGTGTTGGCATGCAAGGCTTAAAAGCGCCGCAGTCTGCCATTTATATGGGCAACTCAGGCACTTCAATGCGTTTGCTGTCGGGTATGCTAGCAGCACAGAAATTTGATTCAGTGATGACAGGGGATGCGTCATTGTCTAAACGTCCAATGGAGCGTATTGCCAAGCCTTTACGTGAAATGGGCGCGCAAATTCAGACCACTGGTGAGCGAGGTACGCCACCTGTATCCATCACCGGCAACCAAAACCTGAAAGGGATTCAGTACGATTTGCCAATGGCCTCTGCTCAGGTGAAATCAGGGATTTTACTTGCAGGTCTATGGGCAGAAGGTGAAACTTCGGTGACTGAACCAGAACCAACACGCGACCATACTGAACGTATGCTACGTGCCTTTGGTTATGAAGTGAAAACCGAAGGTAATCGAATTTCACTGCAAGGTGGCGGAAAGCTGGTTGGAACCAATATTCAGGTGCCTTCAGATATTTCTTCTGCTGCTTTCTTTATGGTCGGTGCGGCCATTACTGAAAACTCGGATGTGACCCTTGAAGCAGTTGGCATTAACCCGACCCGTACTGGTGTGATCGAAATCCTCAAGCAAATGGGTGCGGACATTACAGTTGAAAACGAGCGTATTGCAGGCGGTGAACCGATTGCCGATATTCGTATCCGTGGTACACGTACCTTAAAAGGCATTCATATGCCGGAAGATCAGGTGCCATTGGCAATTGATGAATTCCCGGCGCTATTCATTGCGGCTGCATGTGCCGAAGGTCAAACCATCCTGACCGGTGCTGCCGAGCTTCGCGTAAAAGAATCGGATCGTATTCAAGTGATGGCCGACGGTCTTCAAACCATGGGCATCGACTGTACCCCAACTGAAGATGGCATCATCATTGAAGGTAAGGGTAAGTCCGGTGACTGGTTGCCAATCTTTACGGGTGGTGAAATTGAATCGCATCACGATCACCGTATCGCGATGAGTTTTTCGATTGCCGGTTTGCGTAATTCGGAGCAGATCAAGATTGTCGGTACTGAAACGGTCGCAACCAGTTTCCCGACCTTTACAGAATTGACCTCAATCGCAGGATTGCCAATTCAAGTGTCAGAATAATTTTTAAAATTATGTGAAACAGCCAAGCTTTTGCTTGGCTGTTTTGTTTATATTGCTTATGCTAAACCCATATAAGAAAAAAGCCATTTGGAAGTAGCGATGCGAAAATTAAAATTCATGGCCAATACCCAGAGCCAAACACCACGGGATGGTCAGGAAACCCAGGAATATGTAGCACATTTACTTGCCGAAAAATTAGGCAAATATGGTTTTCAGACCTTAAGCCAAAGTGGAGCTCAGGTTGCCGTCAGCGTGGAAGACCATGCGCTGCCTTTATCTGTGAGTTGCGAAACCAGAGATGAACAAGGGCATCTGGTTTGTGAAATTGCCTCATATCCTGAAGAACAACAGGACTGGCTGGATCGTATCACCGAAAGAAGTTTGCTTAATCAGCTTGCACAGGCAGTGGAAACCTCTCTAAAAGAGCAGGAAAGCTTTAGCGAGTTTGAATGGAAGAGCTAATTCAACAGAATCAATCAGCTTTGCCTACACTGCAAAGTCAACGCTTGATCCTGAATTGTTTTAAATCAGCCGATGCCAAAGAAACTTATGCTTCAATTACGCCGAGTTTGACACGTTTTATGGCGTGGGACCCACCACAATCTGAACAGGGATTTGCAACAGTCTGGCAAAATTGGCTGGAAAATATGACTGATTATAAAGAATATGTATTTGTGATCCGTCATATTGAAACACAAGAATTTATTGGGCTATGTGGTTTGCATCGACTTCATGATGAAATACCTGAAGTCGGTATCTGGATTCGTGAAACTGCGCATGGTCATCATTATGGACATGAGGCAGTGCATTGTGTTGTGGCCTATGCTTTTAATACATTAGGGATTCAAGTCTTAAGCTACCCGGTAGCAGAAGAAAACTGGGCTAGCCGTAAAATTGCAGAACGCTTGGGTGGAAAAATTCTCTGTTACATCGATAAGCCTAAATATCGGGCTGTGATGTATGAAATTTTTGCAGAAGATTTTGTCTTTTAATAAAAAAACCCATCATCTGATGGGTTTTTTTATTTAGCCAAGCGCTAAGTACCGGGTCATTGCGATCCGTAATTGCTTTAAATAGCCGGTAAAGAAATGGTTGGCACCAGGTAATACGGTCACTAAATGGCGTTGTGGCTTTGCCCATTCAATCATATCTGAGAGCAAAGTCACTTCATCGGCTTCACCGTGAATGAACAGAATGTCGCCTTTGATGGCTGGTGTCACATAATGACGAATACCAGCTACTGTTGCAGTCGGCAGACCACATAAAATGGTTTGCTTTGGTTGCAGTTCTACCGGTAAGGCTGCATAGCTTTTTGCCATGACATGCGCACCAAAACTAAAACCGCCTGCATAAAAAGGCAGGGCAATATGCTGGTTGCGAGCGAACCGAATGACTTCTAATACATCATCCGTCTCACCGAAGCCCTCGTCGTGTATACCTTCACTTTGACCAGAACCACGGAAACTTGGACGATACACAATACAGTCACGTTCCAGATACATTTGTGCCAGTAAAACCGGAACCTTATGTTGTGGTGTACCGCCTTGCAATGGATGGGGGTGACAAACTACCGCGAATCCTTTCACTTCACCCTGAGGATAATCCACAAAAACTTCAATCTGACCCGCAGGCCCTTGAAGAAAAATTTGCTCGGGCATATAAAAACCGATGATTAACAGGAGAATCGTGCATTTTAACGATTATGGTGAATAAAAACATGAATTGGAATTAAAATAAGCAGACTGATATAGTTTGATTAATCATTTTTTGACCAGGTTGCCATGCTCGCTTTAATTTCTCCAGCCAAAACTCTCGATTACGATACTCCATTACCGACTGACCAATTTACTCAAGCGAGATTATTAGAACATTCACAGGACTTGATCAACGTTTGTCGCACACTTTCTGCAACAGAAATTTCCAGCTTAATGAGTGTTAGTGAAAAAATTGCCACTTTAAATACCGCACGTTTTAATGACTGGCAACCGGATTTTAATTTAGCCAATGCCCGTCAGGCGATTTTTGCATTTAAAGGCGATGTCTATACAGGTCTGGATGCCTATAGTTTAAAACATGAAGATCTGCACTATGCACAAGACCGTTTACGCATGTTGTCTGGATTATATGGACTCTTACGTCCCTTGGATTTGATGATGCCGTACCGTCTGGAAATGGGAACCAAATTGGCCAATTCCCGCGGGCATAACCTATATGACTTCTGGGCACATCACATTACTGATCTGATTAATCAGGATCTAGCAGCAGCAAATTCTGAAATCCTGGTGAATATTGCCTCTGATGAATATTACAAATCAGTCAACGAGTGCAAAATTCAGGCAGACATTATCAAGCCGGTATTTCTAGATCAGAAAAATGGCAAATATAAAGTGATTAGTTTCTATGCCAAAAAAGCACGCGGTCTCATGGCGCGTTTTATGATTGAAAATAAAATTGATCGTATAGAGGGGCTAAAAGCTTTTAATACTGATGGCTATTATTTCGATGCAGACAGTTCACTCAAAGGAGAACTGGTGTTCAAGCGTGATGAACAACTGAGTGCATAAATGAGATGATTCCCAGTATCCAGCATGAGGATATATATGCCGGATATTGGGATGTCGTTATTATGGTTAGGTTCTTGAACTATGTACATGCATGTGATGTGAGTAGGGAATAATAGACAGCATCATGACAACTATAAAATCTGTAATTCTTGAATATCAGGTAGAGCTTCAAGGTAATTAAAAATAAAAAATATCGCTAAACATCTTGAAATCCCTAGCAAAATCTCCCTTATTTAGATCATTTTATTCTAAAAATTAAAGTTGAGCATTCTTGGAAAAGGCCGATAAAATAAATCGAAATAATTTCTATTGAATAGGTTAGATTTCATTTATCTCCATATCTTAATTTTGAATAAACTTCTTTTAGAGAGTTTGAAAAATATATTAAATTCAATTATTTATTGTTTGTTTGAAAGAGTTTTTAATAGTATCGATTTTTTGAAAAAAGAATTATAAATTAATTAAGTATTAATAAATAAAACGACATAAAATTAATATTTAGAGGATAAATAAATGCCTTCTATCGGGTTAAATGTAAACTATGTCACAAGTTTGTTAGGTTTTTTGTTAGCATAATTGCATAGTGTTACAAAGCAGCATAATAAAAATGAAAATATATGCTATCCCTGTTTTTGCCTTAATGATCAGTTTATTAGGATTTTGTGTCCATAAACAGTCCGAAATCAGAAAATATGAAAAGATCCGTCATGTCTTGAACGATGGACGTGATTCAAGCAAATTGCTGGAATCCAATCGGCATCGACATTAAGCAGCTTGTACTACCTTCCTCCCGGCAATTGGGCTAGATTAATAAAATTAAACTAATAATAAATATAATAAATTTTTTTCAATATTCATCTGGAATATATTAATTTCTAATAAAGTGTAAAATCAAATAAGCAATAATAAATCAATGTGTTATAATTTGCCAACGATCAGGATGAAGCAGAATCCATCTTGTTAAGCATTTGATTTAAATCGTAAAATAAAGCTGCATAAAGGTTATGCAGCTTTTTTGTTTAGATTTTTTTTGGGTTTTTATAGCATAGCCCTGGGGCTGTAAGCTGTTCCAACATTTTAACCCGTCAAATGGCTATGCTGGCATATTCGTTGCTAACACATCCTTAAAATTGATGAATTTTTTTATAAAGTTTCATTTATTTGACGGCTTGCTTAAAGCATTAAGTTTACTCAATAGGGGCTAGGTCATGACGACTCCTAATCCATCTTCAGAAAGTATGCTTGAACGTCTGTTTAAACTGAGTGAAAACAAAACCAGTTTCCGTACAGAAGTTCTTGCCGGTGTAACTACATTCTTAACGATGTGTTACATCATTATTGTCAATCCGATGATTTTGTCCGAAACGGGGATGGATCATGGGGCTGTCTTTGTAGCAACCTGTCTTGCAGCCGCGATTGGCTGTTTAGTCATGGGCTTGATTGCAAATTATCCAATTGCACTTGCACCAGGCATGGGCTTAAATGCCTTCTTTACCTATTCCGTCTGTTTGGGAATGGGTGTGCCTTGGCAAACAGCACTCGGGGCTGTGTTTATCTCCGGTCTTGTGTTTATTGCGATCAGCATGTTCAAAATCCGTGAAGCCATTGTAAATGCGATTCCAATGTCGCTGAAACTGGCCATCGGTGGTGGTATTGGCTTATTCTTGGCGCTGATTGCTTTGAAAAATGCCGGCCTGATTGTGGATAATCCCGCTACGTTGGTAGGTTTGGGTGATTTAAAACAACCATCGGTTTTGCTTGCATTATTTGGTTTCCTTCTGGTTGTTGTGATGCATCACTTTAAAGTGCGTGGTGCGATCATCATCAGTATCTTGGTGTTAACCGGTATTTCAGCAGCATTGGGTCTGAGTGAATTTAAAGGTGTGGTGGGCGCAGTACCATCGATTGCACCAACATTTATGCAAATGAGCTTTGAAGGTCTATTCACTGCCAGCTTAATCGGGGTGATTTTTGTCTTCTTCTTGGTCGATTTATTCGATTCAACCGGTACGCTGGTTGGTGTTTCGCACCGTGCAGGCCTGTTGAAAGATGGCAAACTGCCGCGTTTGAAAAAAGCACTTTTTGCGGACTCTTCTGCAATTGTTGCAGGTGCAGCGCTGGGTACATCTTCGACTACGCCATACATTGAATCTTCTGCGGGCGTAGCAGCCGGTGGCCGTACAGGACTAACTGCTGTTGTAGTCGGTATCCTGTTTGTTGCCTGTTTGTTCCTGGCTCCATTGGCACAGTCTGTACCAAGCTTTGCAACAGCGCCAGCGCTGTTATTTGTCGGTGTCTTAATGATTCAAGGTATCGTGCATATTGACTGGGAAGATATTACAGAAGCAGTTCCTGCATTTTTAACCATTGTATTTATGCCATTTACCTATTCAATTGCGGATGGTATTGCGATGGGCTTCATCAGCTATGCACTGATCAAATTGTTAACCGGTAAGGCATCAACAGTACCGTATATGGTCTGGATTATTGCAGTACTATGGACGCTTAAATTCGCACTATTTGGCGGCTAATTTTTCTAGATTTGGAAAGGGTGTAAACTCAGTTTGCACCCTTTTTTTATTATTTTAGGTTTCATGAGGAGAAGCGATGAACCGTCTTGAGTTGATTCGAGCTTTGCCAAAGGCCGAGCTTCATGTTCATATTGAGGGCACTTTTGAGCCTGAGCTAATGTTTGCGATCGCTCAGCGTAATAAAATTGCCATCCCGTATAAATCTGTTGAAGAAGTTAAACAGGCGTATAACTTTCATAATCTTCAGTCGTTTCTAGATATTTATTATGCTGGTGCTGCTGTGCTGATTCATGAACAGGATTTTTATGATCTGGCGTGGGCGTATTTTGAAAAATGTGCTGAAGACCGGGTCGTGCATACTGAAATGTTCTTTGATCCACAAACCCATACCGATCGTGGTGTTGCTTTTTCAACCGTGATCAACGGCTTGCAAAAAGCCTGTGATGATGCCAAAACTAAACTTGGTATCAGTTCACATCTGATTATGTGTTTCTTGCGTCATTTAAGTGAAGATGCTGCATTTGCAACACTGGAACAGGCCTTACCTTATAAAGACCAGATTATTGCGGTCGGTCTGGATTCAAGTGAAGTCGGGCATCCACCTTCAAAGTTTGAACGTGTCTTTGCTAAAGCGCGTGAAGCAGGTTTCTTGGTTGTAGCACATGCAGGTGAGGAAGGTCCGGCAGCTTATGTCTGGGAAGCTTTAGATTTGCTGAAAGTGAATCGTATTGATCATGGGGTTCGTTCGGAAGAAGATCCGGAGTTAATGCAGCGCCTGATCGCAGAAAAGATGCCACTGACAGTTTGCCCATTGTCAAACCTGAAACTCTGCGTCGTGGATGATATGCAGCAGCATAATATCCGTCGCCTCTTGCAACAAGGCGTGCACGTTACAGTCAATTCAGATGATCCATCTTATTTTGGTGGTTATATGAATGACAATTTTATTGCCATTGCTAAAGCACTGGATTTAAGCAATGAGGAACTCAAGCAGTTGGCCATTAACTCATTTGAAGCCTCTTTTATTACCGATACTGAAAAAGAGCAATGGATCAACCAGATCCGTGCCCTGGTTTAAGTTTTTAAATAAAAGGCAGGGTTCGCTCTGCCTTTGTTTTTATAGATGGATATGAAATTGAAAAATATAATTCTGCTCATCAGTAGCGTGTTGGTATCTGCTTGCTCAAATGCGGATATGACTTTGACACAGCGTACTTTAAAACCCGTGATTGAATACCAATGTGCAAAAGAATTGAAAGCATCTAAATTCTGGACTGCCTCGACCTATTTTATGCAGGACAAAAATAAAGCTGAACTTGAACAGAATGTCTGTTCATGTGTAGGTGAGCATGCACTCAAGGATATTCCGGCAAGCACTTTACTGAAAGCGACTCTGGATGAAGAAGTAAAGTCAAAACTCACGCAACAGGCTATTGCAAACAGTCTGAAAGGCTGCATGACCGAGTTCTTAAAATAAAATCAGCTTTGCAATGAAAGCTGATTGAGTGTGGTTTTGCAGATTATTTTTTAGAAGATTTGGATTGTCGGGTCATGCTGTTGAGTACGTGATCTTTATCGATAAAATGATGTTTCAGTGCTGCAGCAATATGTCCAACTAAAAGTAAGCCAACCACCCAGGAAAGCCAAATGTGTAGGGGTTTTACGATGGTGGTCACAGCTGGATTTTCTGCAATCAGTGCCGGCAGATTAAATAAATACAGCACCGGTGCTGGATAGCCCAGACTCCAGCTATATAAACATCCGGTGACAGGTAAGGCAATCAGCATAAAATACAAAGCCAGATGACCTGCATGTGCCAAAGTTTTCATCCGGGGTGACATCATGTCCGGTAGTTCAGGGGCAGGATGGGTATAACGCCAGAAGATTCGCACAACCAGTAGGAAAATAATGGTGGTGGCGATATTTTTATGCAGGGTGATGACATCGCCTTTAAAGCTGCCATCGACCTCATAACTTAAAAAATTCCCACTATAAAAACCAATCAGCCAGGCCGCAATAAAGATAACTGCCATGATCCAGTGCAGCCATTGTGCCGTGCGCGTGTAATATAGTCCACACGCCAAAAAACCAATACAATACTGATATGAGTTATCCAATACATTTTAGAAAGAAAATATTAGCCAAGCTTGAAGAAGGTCAATCTATCCGAGCGGTTGCTCAGCACTTCTAAATTAATAAAAATACAATTGTCGAATGGAAAAAGCGAATCGAAATAAAAAGAACTCGACCAAGAAAACCATCTAAAGTTGATGATGATGCCTTACGTGCAGATGTTGAGCAATATCCTGATGATTATCAATATGAACGCGCTGCTCGTTTTGGTTGTGGTACTTCTACAATTGGAGATGCGCTCAAGCGTCTAAATATTACAGTTAAAAAAAGACCTTACGGCACCCGAAAGCAAAAACAGAACTCAGAGAGCAGTATTTAAAAGATTTAAACCGATTAAGGTGTCAACACCCGATCATCTATCTTGATGAAAGTGGATTTAAATCTCATGAATATAGACCTCATGGTTATTCAAAACAGGGAATTCCTTGTTATGGAACATATAATTGGCAATTAAAAAATCAAACCAATGCAATAGGAGCAATCCATGAGGGTAAGTTATTTGCAGTTGGCTTATTTGATAGCAAAGTAAATTCGGATGTATTTCATTTTTGGGTAGATAAGTTTTTATTACCAGAATTACCCTCGAATAGTGTAATTGTCATGGACAATGCAGCCTTCCATAAACGACAAGATATACAAGATCTATTAGCCCAACATGGGCATCAAATACTTTGGTTACCACCTTATAGTCCTGACCTTAATCCTATTGAAAAAATGTGGGCATGGGTGAAAGCAAAAAGGAAAAAATGGTTGGTTAACTCAATAGATAAGCTTTTTAGTCGTTTCTTTAACGAGTGTATGGGTAATTAAGCGGTTTGACTATATTGTACTTTTTCCATGTGATTTTCGATTGCCCTCAAAGATGGATGCACCTTAGCAAAGGGCGAATCAACTCAGCAATTCCAAATCTGCAACGCTATGGTGGCTTTCATGCAACATCTATTGAAATGGCTGGGTGCAGATTAAACATTCAGGATGATTTATAGATTTCTTATTCAGGTGAATTTCGGCACAATAGCGTCACGCTTCATATATGAATAAACAAGGAACAGATCTGTGAAAAAATTATTGGCTGCACTTGCTCCGCTTACTTTGGTTTTATCGGCTTGTGCAACAACAGGTAGCCCTGAAACGCAAACTACGACTCAACAGCTGGGTGGGGCTGCGCTTAAAATCGCGATCAATGCAAAATGTACGACTGAGCTGAATAATATTCCAGCATGGCAAACAGCTACACGTCTAATGACTACGACCCAAAAGCAGAATATCCAGACTGAAATTTGTGGCTGTGTCAGTGAAAAAGCGCCACAAAGTGTAACAGCGGTAGATTTGGCGACTGCAGCAATTGACCCGGCAGCACGTGCGACGATTGTCGGCAATGTGGTTGCAAAAACCATTAACGCTTGTGTGGCTGAAGCTGTAAACTAAGCCAAGATTAAATTGAAATAGGCTGACTGGTTCAGCCTATTTTTTATGGAAAAATAGACATGAAGATTGCTGGTGTAGATGAAGCAGGGCGTGGGCCATTAGTGGGTTCGGTGGTCGCTGCGGCAGTTATTTTGGATCCGAACAACCCGATTGAGGGTTTAAATGATTCTAAAAAACTTACTGAGAAGAAGCGTGAAAAACTTTTTATCGAGATTCAGGAAAAAGCGTTGGCATGGGCCATTGCTGAGGCTTCTGCGGCAGAGATTGATGAACATAATATTTTGCAAGCTTCTTTGCTGGCCATGCGTCGTGCTGTAGAAGCTTTGCCAGTTCAGCCTGAGCATGTTTTGGTCGATGGTAATAAAGTCCCTCAAGGCCTTTGTATGAGCTGTGATGCCGTAGTGGGTGGTGATGCGCTACATGCTGAAATTTCAGCAGCCAGTATTCTGGCGAAAGTAACCCGTGATCATCAGATGATTGAGATGGATCAGAAACATCCGCAATTTGGCTTTGCCAAGCACAAGGGTTATCCGACCAAGGCACATTTTGAAGCGATTGCCTTACATGGCGTGATTGATGAACATCGTCGCAGTTTTGGGCCGGTGAAAAAAGTGATTGCAGCATTACAGCAGGGTATGGAACTTTAAGTTTTATTTAAAGTATCTAAGTATTTAATATTTTTATATAAAATGCAGACAAATTTAAAGCGGCTTAAAAGCCGCTTTATTCTTCGCACAAAAATTAACGATTAAAGTTATTTTGTGTCTGGCTATCGTCTTCATAAGAAGGTTGGTAATCTTGATCGATATGTTGAAGATGTTCATGCATTGCACGTTCATGCTGGATACGCTGGTAAATCTCTTCACGGTGCACAGAGACTTCTTTCGGAGCATTTACCCCGATACGAACCTGGTTACCTTTTACACCAAGCACAGTCACACTGACTTGATCACCAATCATTAAAGTTTCCCCGACGCGTCGAGTCAGAATCAGCATGTTTTTCTCCTTGCAAAATGCAAAACCTGCAATCTATTGAATGTAAAACAAAAAGCACAACCAAAAATTACAAAATAAGATCTGGATAGAAATTCTGTCATCTGGGTGAAAGATTTTAATCTATCTCAGCTGGTTAAAAATCCTCAGGCTTAATATAACAGAGCCACTATAAAAAAAACTATAGTGGCTCTGCATTTTTGTAGACTTTTATAAAATACTGTCAAACAATGACAATATTCTATCTTAACGCTTAAGCACGTGCGCTAGATTCGCCTTGTTCACGGTCTAAACCGAATGCGGTATGCAATGAACGAACCGCAAGTTCAAGATAATTTTCTTCAATGATCACAGAAATCTTGATTTCAGACGTCGAGATCATCAGGATGTTAATACCTTCATCTGCCAATGCTGTAAACATTTTGCTCGCTACACCGGCATGTGAACGCATACCGACACCCACAATCGATACTTTTACGATATCTGAACGGGTCGCAACTTCACGCGCACCAATTTCTTGAGCAGTCGCTTCAAGAATGGCTTTGGCTTTATTTAACTCGCCACGGTTCACAGTAAAAGTGAAATCAGTTGTACCATCTTCTTCAACGTTCTGGATAATCATATCCACTTCAACATTGGCATCACCAATCGGGCACAAAATTTTAGAAGCAATACCCGGTTCGTCAGGCACGCCTAAAATAGTTAATTTTGCTTCGTCACGGTTAAATGCGATACCGGAGATAATTGGCTGTTCCATGTTGTCTTCCAATTCAGTCGTAATAAGTGTACCAACGTTTTGCTTAAATTCTTCGTCGAATGCGCCATCGTTATCATTGTCGAAGCTTGATAATACGCGTAAAGGCACCTGGTATTTACCAGCAAATTCAACTGAACGAATTTGCAGGACTTTAGAACCGAGTGACGCCATCTCAAGCATTTCTTCAAATGAAATACGATCAACTTTTTTTGCTTTTGGTGCAACACGTGGGTCGGTAGTATATACACCGTCAACGTCGGTATAAATTTGGCATTCATCTGCTTTGAGTGCGGCAGCAATTGCAACACCTGAAGTATCAGAACCGCCACGCCCTAAAGTGGTGGTATTGCCATGTTCATCAAAACCCTGGAAACCGGCAACGACAAGTACGCGGCCTGCATCCAGATTTGAGTTTAGGACTTCAGTATCAATAGATTCGATACGTGCCTTATTGAATGAGCTGTCGGTTTTCATGCCAACCTGGCGACCTGTTAGTGATTTTGCTTCAACTCCAATTGAGTTCAGCGCCATTGCTAACATAGAAATCGTAACCTGTTCACCCGTAGATACCATTTGGTCTAGTTCACGTGGGTCAGGGGTTTCGGTAATGGCCTTCGCTAAAGCAAGCAGACGATTGGTTTCGCCACTCATTGCTGATACCACTACCACTACCTTGTGGCCGTGGTCATGCCAGCGCTTTACACGACGAGCAACATTTAAAATGCGCTCGGGAGTACCCATAGAGGTACCGCCATATTTTTGAACGATTAATGCCATAGTTGTTCCATATAAGCCATGACCCTGATGTACCTATCAGGGTCAGTTACACAAAATTGAAGTTTTATTTTGCTGCAAGCCAGGCAGTTAAATCTGCCATCACTGGAGCAAACTTCTCGTTAAGTGGCGCGCCACCTTGTGCCAAGTCAGGTTTACCACCACCTTTACCACCTAGCTCATTCGCTAAATGTTTGATGATGTCACCTGCTTTAATAGAAGCAGTAAAGTCTTTTGCCACAGATGCGATCAAGCTCACCTTGTCACCCTCTACACCTGCAAGAACAATCACTGCATTTTCTAATTTTGATTTCACACCGTCGTGCAGGTTGCGAAGTGCTTTCGCATCCATGTTTTCAACAGTTGTAATCAAGGTTGCACGACCTGCAATGCTTTGAACTTGGCTTAGAAGTTCACCGGCTTGCAGGCTAGCAAGTTTTTGATTGAGTTGTTCGATCTGTTTCTGCAAGCTCGATGCAGTATCAACCAACGCTTCAACTTTTTCTAAAGTCTGGTCTTTTTGTGCTTTGAGCAAACCGTTAATCATATTGATATCGCGATCGGCTTTTTGCGTAACTTCAACTGCTTTAGTGCCTGTTACTGCTTCAATACGACGTACACCGGCTGCCACACCACCTTCAGAGGTGATTTTGAACAGACCGATATCACCGGTACGTTTTACGTGAATACCACCGCAAAGTTCGATTGAGAAGTTTTTCTCTTCAATCACTGAACCCATAGACAGTACACGTACTTCGTCACCGTATTTCTCGCCAAACAGCATCATCGCGCCTTTAGCTTTCGCAGACTCGATATCCAGAAGTTCAGTAGACACCGCAGTATTGGCAATCACTTCAGCATTGACCAAACGTTCAATTTCTTGCAGCTGTTCAAAGCTTACAGGTTGGTCATTGGCAAAGTCAAAACGTAACACATCAGATGCAACCAATGAACCTTTTTGCTGTACATGTGAACCTAAAATTTGACGTAACGCAGCATGTAGCAGGTGAGTCGCAGAGTGGTTGCGCGCAGTTGCTGCACGAATATCTGCTTTTACTGTTGCTTCTACATTTTGAGTAACTTTCAAGTTACCCATCGTCACGATACCTTGGTGTACAAATGCGCCACCAGATTTTTTGGTATCTTGAACTTCGAAAATACCAGTATCGTTTTTAAAGATACCTGTATCACCGATTTGACCGCCGCTTTCTGCGTAGAAAGGTGTTTGGTTGAGTACGATCAGTGCTTCATCGCCTTCAAACACTTCATCAACTTGCTCGCCATCTTTGTAGATTGCGATGATTTGACCTTCACCTGCAGTTGCGTCATAACCATCAAACTGAGTTTCGCCTTCAACTTTAACTACGCTGTTGTAGTCGATCGCGAATTTACCTGCATCACGTGCGCGTTGACGCTGTGCAGCCATTTCAGTTTCGAAACCAGCTTCATCAATAGTTAAGTCACGTTCACGTGCGATATCTGCAGTCAAGTCTGTCGGGAAGCCGTAAGTGTCGTAAAGTTTAAATACTACTTCACCCGGAATCACAGAACCTTTTAACTGTGCCAATTCACCTTCAAGCAATTTCAAACCTTGCTCAAGTGTTTTGGCAAATTGTTCTTCTTCTTTAAGAAGTTGTGCTTCGATACGTGCTTGTTGAGCAGCAAGTTCAGGGTATGCATCGCCCATCACTTCGATCAGTGGCTTCAACATTTTGTGGAAGAACGAACCTGTTGCGCCTAATTTGTTACCATGACGTACTGCACGACGGATAATACGACGCAGTACATAACCACGACCTTCATTCGATGGGTTTACGCCATCAGCAATCAGGAATGAACATGAACGTGCATGGTCAGCAACGACTTTCAATGAAGCAGGATACTGAACTGGTGTGCCTTTCTCAGCAGCTTCAGCTTCAAGCGCTGTAGTATCCAGACCAATAATTTCAGCCGCAGCTTTAAGTAAATGCTGGAATAAGTCAATTTCGTAGTTTGAGTTGACGTGCTGTAAAACAGCAGAAATACGCTCCAAGCCCATACCTGTATCTACAGAAGGTGCTGGAAGAGGGTGCAGTACGCCATCCGCAGTACGGTTGAACTGCATGAAAACGTTATTCCAGATTTCAATGAAACGGTCGCCATCTTCTTCAGGAGAACCCGGTAGGCCACCCCAGATGTGATCGCCATGGTCAAAGAAGATTTCAGAACATGGACCACAAGGACCTGTGTCACCCATTGCCCAGAAGTTATCAGATGCGTATTGACCGCCTTTGTTGTCACCAATACGAATAATGCGAGAAGCGTCTAGACCGATTTCTTTGTTCCAGATGTCGAATGCTTCGTCGTCTGTATGGTAAACGGTTGCATAGAGTTTATCTTTAGGAAGACCAAGCCATTCTTCGTTAGTCAAAAAGTCCCAAGCAAATTTGATCGCATCACGTTTGAAGTAATCACCAAAGGAGAAGTTACCCAACATTTCAAAGAAAGTGTGGTGACGTGCTGTATAACCTACATTGTCCAAGTCGTTGTGCTTACCACCTGCGCGCACGCATTTTTGTGATGACACTGCACGTACATAATCGCGTTTTTCTAGACCTAAGAAGCAATCTTTAAACTGGTTCATACCAGCATTGGTGAACAGCAAAGTTGGGTCATTGGCAGGTACTAGAGAACTCGACGCGACACGTGTATGCCCTTGCGATTCAAAGTAACGCAAAAATGCTTCACGAATTTCAGCTGATGTCATAAAACGAGTACTCACAACCAAGTCACTCCATAATTTCCGATTTGGCTAAAACACCACAGTCTGACAAGCATATAAGAGCTCTGCTGCAATGCGGGGCTTAAAAATTTAAAACGCCAAATTATAACGGAAAAAGCAGTATGCACCAATCATTTTAAAACCAATTGCTAAGGATTTATTTACTCAGTTTTTTTGCTGAATAATTAAATTGAATTTTCCCACAGTAGAATTCGTCTATATCCATCTCTTTAAAAAATAAACGGAATTTTAAATGATCCAAATACAGACAGATGGATCAGAAATAAAATAATCGAAAATCAGTATTTTCACTGAAGTTTTTTAATGTACGGCGCCAGAAATCCTTTAACATAGAAGAGTTTTAAAATAGGCATATAAAAGGTCAAGTCATGCAACGAGTGGCAATCAATGGATTTGGGCGTATCGGACGGAATGTACTGCGCGCATGGTTTGAAAATCCGAAAGATTTTAATTTTGAAATCGTTGCCATTAACGATATTGCCGATGTTGAAACCCTGATTCATCTATTTAAATATGATTCGACCCATGGCCGTTTTCCGGGGCAAGTGGATCTTAGCTATGATGCTGAACATATCTATATGCATATCAGCTATCAGGAGGCTGCATTAAAAGTGCAGGTTTTGTGTGAGCCGCAGCCGGCTAAGTTGCCTTGGCAAAACCTGGCGGTAGATGTAGTGCTTGAATGTACCGGGCTGTTCCGTTCCCGTGAAGCTGCGACCCAGCATATTGGAGCAGGGGCGAAACGTGTGATTATCGGCGCTGCACCTTTTGATACAGTAGATGCCGCGATTGTCTATGGTGTCAATCATCATGAGGTCAAAGCATCGGACCAGATCATTTCCAGTGTTTCTTGTACTACGCAGGCTTTGGTGCCACTGGTCAAAATTGTCGATGATGCATTTGGGATCAGTAGCGCCTTGATGACCGAAATCCATGCTGTGACGGCAGATCAGTCGGTACTGGATCATGCACATCGTGATTTACGTCGTGCACGTGCCTCGGGACATAACATCATTCCGACCACTTCGAGCGCACTCGGTGCCTTAAAACGTGTCATGCCGAAAATGGAAGATCGGATTGATGGTTATTCAATTCGTGTGCCGACCATTAATGTGGCCGCGATTGATTTGACTTTTGTTTCCCAGTCACCGATCACCGATCACAAGCTGAATGAAGTGCTGATCAAGGCTGCCCAGCAGGATTTTGCGGAAATCATGGCCGTGACGGATGAGCCATTGGTATCGAGTGATTTTAATCATTCCCCATATTCATTGATTGTGGATTTGACCCAGACTCTAGTCGTTGGGCATCAAGCCAAAGTCTTTGCCTGGTACGATAACGAGTGGGGCTATGCCAACCGTCTTCTGGATTTATGTGAATCATTTCATTAAGTTCGGGTTATCTAAACCTCAAAAGCACCGAGATACGGTGCTTTTTTCTTGCCTGTAAATATTCTGCAAGCCATGTTTTAAGAGAATTTGCCGGTAATTGATCGAAAATCAGGAATTGAGGCTGAATTATTTACGTTATCTGCAGCATTTTTCGTTAAGATAAAGACAATAAAATGAAATAAGAGCAAGCACATGATGGTGGTTTGGGGATTTATTATACTGCTGACTTTGGCGGTAATTTTTCTGATCTGGCTGCAGTTTAACCAGAGTGATGAGCCACGTAGCGTGGAAGGCGTGCCAGTCGAAGAAAAAATCGTGCATCTGGAAGAAAATTTAAAAAAGACCCTGGAAATCATGCAGGATCTAGCCAAAAAAATGCATGTGCAGCAGGAAGTGCTGGATCAGACCACAGCCAAACTTCAGCAGGTTGAATTGCAAAATGCCGAACTGGTCAGTTTGCTGACCAAAGTGGTTGATCCACAGAAATAAACAAAACCCCTTTAGAGATCATTTAAAGGGGTTTTTCTAGCGTTAGATTATTAAAATTCTTAAAATTGCAGCAGAAACCATACTGATGGCGACGGTCGGTAATAATCCAAAACGTGTAGCGGCAAATAGCGTTAAAGCCAAGGCAATCAGGTCTGCCGGATGGTCGCGTACAAAATAAGGCGCAATCACTGAAATCAGCACGCAGCCGGGAACTACTTCCAGAATTTTTCGCTGGCGCTGTGTCAGCGTTTTATTTTTTAATAAGACATAGCCCAAGAGCCGGGTTAAATAGGTGGTCACAGCAATCAGGATAATGGCCACCAAGGTATTTATCTGGATCATGCTTGATCCTCTTGAATCAGGAAAAATGCCGAAGTGATTCCAGACAAGGCGCCAATCGGCACATACCAGCCCGCAGGTAAATATAAATAAGCCAAAGCCGCACAGACTAAACTGACCAGCCATGGCCGGGCAGCCTCAAAACCTTTCCACATACTTCTTAGTAACACCAGAAATACAGCAGGAAAGGCCATATCAAAACCAAAACGGTTGATGTCGCCTAATACAGGTCCAAGCATGGCCCCGAGTGTGGTAAATCCGACCCACATCAAGTACAGGCAAAAACACAGGCCGGCATAATAAGGCATGCTAAACGCAGCACGATAACCCAGTTGCGCCTGTTTCCTTTGTGCATCAGCCAGACCGAGTGCCCAGCTTTCATCGACCATAAAAAACAGCGCCGGAAAAACTTTAAGATTCGGAAGATGCTTTAAATACGGCACCAAACTGGCGCCCATCAACAGATGCCGGCTATTTACCAGAAAGGTAATGAACATCAGCATGAGTAAATTTGGTGGACTGCTCCAGACTTCCAGAATGGTAAATTCAGAACCGCCGGCAAAGTTCAAACCGGTCAGTAATGGCACTTCGAGCAAGCTGAAATTCTTCTGTACTGCCGTCGCACCCAGTACCAGCGCAAAGGGGATAATCCCTAAAAGCATGGGAATAGAATCTTTCATGCCACGTTGAAATTCACTGAAATCGGTAGGGGCAACTATTGCTGCGGTGCTTTGTCTGAACAAAAGCATGGAAATGACCTGGGTACTGCAAAACTAGACCATATTTTATGGCGATATTCAGGCTATTTGCTGTTGTAGTGAAAGAGATTTGAGTTTTATTTGAAATTAAATTGCGCTAAATTAAATTTAAGAGGTTTTAAATGCCAAGGCATAGACATGGATCAAATAGATAAACGCATTTTGCATGAGCTGCAAAAGAATGGAAAACTGCAAAATAATGAACTGGCTCAATTAATTGGCTTGTCACCGTCACCCTGTTTAAGACGGGTAAAACAGCTGGAAGATAATGGCGTGATTGAGCAATATGTCGCACTGCTGAATCCACAAAAGGTCAATTTGGCGATGAGCGTGTTTGCACGCGTCTGGCTCAAGTCTCAAGAAGCTGCTGTGGTCGATCAATTTGTCGAAGCGATCAAGGAAATGCCAGAAGTCGTCGAGTGCCAGTTAATGGCAGGCGATTGTGATTTCTTTTTAAGAATTGTGGTGGCTGATCTGGATGCCTATCGTAAATTTCAGATTCATCATTTAACCCAAATTCCCTGCATTCAAAGTGTAAAAACTGAAATTCCATTGCAAACGGTTAAAAGCACGACTGCATTGCCTTTGGTTTAATGCCGGATTTTGTCATGCTATTTGTTTTAAATGTGCATTAAAACGCTGATAGTTGACACAATTGTTGTTGATTTCATCAGGTAGCGAAAATTATAAAATTTGCGATGCACAGCCAAAACTATCGTGCTAGACTAGGAGAAATCGGGTGTGCTCCCGATTTTTTTATGCGGATTCGTTCCGCGCTGACAAGAATTTAGGTTTACAACATGCCCATTTCAGAGACATGGTTATTACCTGATGGTGTAGCTGATGTATTACCAGAACAAGCGCAAGTTATTGAAAGTCTGCGCCGTAAATCACTGGATTTCCTTGCATCTCGAGGTTATCAGCTGGTGTACACGCCATTCATTGAATACATCGAATCTCTATCTTCTCTCTCAGAATCGAATCAAGATTTAGACTTAGCCACTTTTAAAGTAATCGATCAGCTTTCTGGTCGTTTGCTTGGTGTGCGTGCCGATATGACACCACAAGTGGCTCGTATTGATGCGCATGTACATCCAGTGGAAGGTGTAGCACGTTACTGCTATGCAGGAACCGTTCTGCATACCAAGCCTCGCGGTTTTAACACTTCGCGTGCGCCACTACAGTTAGGTGCGGAGCTATTTGGTTCAGACAGCATCGATGCCGATGTAGAAATGGTCGACTTGATGATCAGTCTGATTCAGGAAACAGGTCTGGCAGATGGTATTCATCTGGACTTAGGTCATGTGGGTTTATTCCGCAGTCTGGTGGCTCAAGCCGGCTTAAACAAAGTCGCTGAACAGCAATTATCTGATTTATACCAGCGTAAGGCTTTGCCAGAATTAGAAGAATTCACGGCAGACCTGAAATTTGGTCAGGATTTCTATGCACTTGGACGCTATGCCAGCGACCTGGATGCATTACAAGCGCATTTAAGTGCTGAAGTGTTGGCAAATCCAGCATTTACGCAGGCTTTTAATGTCTTGCAAACCACCAAAGACGAAGTTCAAACCCGTTGGCCAAACTTGAGTATTGGGATTGATGTGGTTGAATTACGTTCATACCATTATCATACTGGCCTGATGTATGCAGTCTATGCACCGAACCGTGCAGCTGCACTGGCACAAGGTGGCCGTTATGATGGCATTGGTGAACATTTTGGCCGTGCGCGTCCGGCAACCGGTTTCTCTTGTGACTTATATGCTTTAAGCGCAGGCCAGTTTGATGCGGTACAGGTCGTGGTTGCACCTAAAGGCACTGATGCAGAACTTCTGAATGCAATTCAGAATATTCGTGCACAAGGCTTAAGTGTAATTCAGTTACTGGGTAATGATGATTTAAACTCGATTCCATATGCGACGCACCAGCTGGTGAATGCGAATGGTGAGTGGACAGTCAAAACGATTTAACTGCTTGGCTCAGTGTTCATGTCGCTGAGCGGGGCTTTCAACTTTAACAGCATGATGTAATGAGGCTATTATGGGCAAGAATGTTGTGGTACTTGGTACCCAATGGGGCGACGAAGGTAAAGGTAAAATCGTCGACCTGCTCACAGATCAAGCGGCAGCGGTAGTTCGTTATCAAGGCGGACATAACGCAGGTCACACTCTTGTGGTTGGTGGTAAGAAAACTGTCTTACACCTCATTCCATCAGGTATTTTACGTGAAAACGTATTGTGCTTAATTGGTAACGGTGTTGTTCTTTCTCCTGAAGCGCTCATCAAAGAGATGGACATTCTTGAAAAAGAAGGCGTTCCTGTTAAAGAACGTTTACGCATTTCTCCAAACTGTCCATTGATTCTTCCGAACCACATCGCACTTGATCAGGCGCGTGAGAAAAAACGTGGTAATGCGAAGATTGGTACGACAGGTCGTGGTATCGGTCCTGCATACGAAGACAAAGTAGCACGTCGCGCAGTACGTGTTGCTGACCTAGTACGTGGTGGTGAACATCTTACTGCTCAGTTAACTGAACTTCTGGACTACCATAACTTCCAGCTGACTGAATACTACGGTGTTGAAGCAGTTAAATTGGAAGATGTGCTGGCACTTTGCGACGAATGGCGTAAAGTTGTTGCGCCACTGGTTGTGGATGTGACCACTGAATTGCATAACTACCGTAAAAACGGTGACAACATCATGTTCGAAGGCGCGCAAGGTTCACTTCTTGACGTTGACCACGGTACATATCCGTATGTGACTTCTTCGAATACCACTGCTGGTGGCGTAAGCTCTGGTTCAGGTCTGGGTCCTTTGCATCTTGACTATGTACTGGGTATTACCAAAGCGTATACAACGCGTGTAGGTGCAGGTCCATTCCCAACTGAGTTGGTGTATGACGCTGCAAATGACACGGGTGATGCGATTGGTAAACACCTCGGTACGATTGGTAATGAATTTGGTGCCTCTACTGGCCGTCAACGTCGTTGTGGCTGGTTCGATGCTGAAATCCTACGCCGTTCAGTTGACGTAAACTCACTTTCTGGTATTTGCCTGACTAAACTTGACGTTCTTGACGGTTTAGAAGAAGTGAAAATCTGTGTGGGTTATGAAGCTGCAGATTCTGGTTGTGTCGGTTCTTCTGATGCGCTTGCATTCGAAACTTTAAAACCGATTTACGAAACTATGCCAGGCTGGTCTGAGTCAACTTTCGGTGCGAAATCACTGGATCAATTGCCAGAAGCTGCATTGAACTATGTAAAACGTCTTGAGCAATTGATTGAATGTCCAATCGACATCATTTCAACAGGTCCAGACCGTGAAGAAACGATTGTTCTTCGCCACCCGTTTGATGCTTAATCTTCATTTGATTAAAGCTTGAATGATAAAAACCCATTTCCGGATGGGTTTTTTTATATCCTGAATTTATGCAGCTATTTCAAGACTAAAGTTGCATCGGTAATGTAGCGTGATGTGCTTTAACATAGCGGTATATAAAGAAAGAAAAATGAGCTGCAGGATGCAAAAAAATATATCGGCGACCATGTTTTATTCATTGTTATTCGCGATGGGCGGGGCGCCAACAATTGCCATGATGATTATTCGTGCGCAAACCCAAAATCCCGAAGTGATTTATGCGGCACTGATTGGTCTGAGTGTCATTATTGCCTGTGTTTTAGTGCCTATTATTTTATTGCAAAATGCTTTTTTATATTTCAAACGTAAAGATGAAATACTTGAACAGAAAATAAAACCACTGAGTCAGATTTATTTGGGTCTCAATATTATTTGTCTGATTTATTGGTTGGCGATACAGTATTTGGGTTAAAAATTACATAATTTATAAGAAGATGAATGAATTAAGCGTTTAGCTGCTGCGCGCTTTCACTTATAATTTTTACAATGTAAATTGCCCTTGAGCCAAGGCGGAGTAAATTATAATGAAGAATAAACTTTTATTGAGTATGGCGGCTGCTACAGTCGTCACATTATCAGGTTGTACCACCATTGCCGATATGGCAGGGGCAGATACTGCGACCTTAAATGCATCTGCGAGCCAAAGCTATAATGCCATGGTCAATGATGCGCGCAATAAAGGCCAACTGGATACCAGTTCAGCCACCTATAAACGGATTAATAATGTATTTAACCGTTTGAAGCCAGTTGCTAACCAGATGAATCAAACCGGTACAGCATTCCAGTGGCAATTGGCTGTGCTCAAATCTGATCAGGTCAACGCCTTTGTTGCACCAGGTGGTAAGGTTGTATTCTATACCGGTATCGTGAATAAACTGAATCTGACCGATGCTGAAATTGCAGCGATTATGGGTCATGAAATGGTGCATGCCTTAGAAGAGCATTCTAAGCAGAAAATCGGTGCTCAAGCCCTGACTGATCTGGCTTTGGGTATTGGCTTAAATGCAGCAGGTGTAGGTCAAGGTGGCGCTGCAGCAGCACAATTAGGTAGTCAGATCGGTATTGGCTTGCCATACTCGCGTAATCTGGAAAGCCGTGCTGACCAAGGCGGTTTAATGTTGATGGCGCGCGCAGGTTATAACCCGAATGCAGCCATTACCCTGTGGGAAAAAATGAACAAACTCGGTGGCGGCAGTGGTGCAACCTTCCTGTCTACGCATCCATCGAATAGCCAGCGTATTGGGCAAATGCGTCAACAGTTGCCAGCAGCTATGCAGATTTATAACCAAAACAAATAATTCAGTGATCATCCTCTGAAAGGAGATCTTGATCGGATTGAAAAGGCAGGGCAATGGCTCTGCTTTTTTTATAGCTAATTGGATGGTTAATATTCTGCGGGCTATTTTCAGGCAATAAAAAAGGCAAAGTCTGACTTTGCCTTTTTTCACTCAAGATCAGAAGATCTTAGTGCTGGTGACCGCCTACACCGTGTACGTGGCCGTGATCTAATTCTTCTTGAGAAGCTTCACGAACAGATACGATTTCAACTTCGAAAGTCAGGTCTTGACCAGCAAGTGGGAAGTTAGCATCAACAACAACATTGTCGCCTTCAACTGCTTTAACAGTTACGATTTGCACGCCGTCATCAGTTTGAGCTTGGAACTGCATACCTGCCTGAATGTTGTCTACGCCTTGGAACATTTGCGCAGGAACTTCTTGAACTAGGTCAGGGTTGTATTCGCCATAACCTTCAGCAGCAGGAACGTTTACAGTGAATTTTTCACCTACAGTTTTGCCTTCTAACGCATTTTCTAAACCTGGGATGATGTTACCTGCACCGTGCAAATAGGCAAGTGGTTCACCTTGAGATTGGTCGAGAGTTTCACCCTCTGCGTTAGTCAATGTGTAGTGGAAAGAAACCACGAGGTTATTTGCAATAGCAGTCATGTTAATTGATCCATTCAATTTTTTAAGGGTACATCATAAAGTGAAATTGCATTTTTGTAGACTAAAATTAGCAAAAAAACGCAATTTGACAATTTTGTTGACGATTTTTTCATTGATTGGGCCAAATTCTGGAATTTCAATGCAATTTCAGCTTTGGAGAAATTTTTCGTGTAACAAAATCTTTTGCGGTGAGAATGCCAGCATGCGCATAACCATGAATGGTCGCCTGATGAATTCGATATAAAGAAACATACATCGATTTGGCAACAAAGCCTTGCACATTGACCTGACCGAGCAACTCGCCGACGGCTTTATTCTGGCTTAAGGAAATCAGTGAACCTTTGTCAGAAAATTTAAACATCGGTAAATAACTTTCTTCATTGACACGTGCTTTCAAGGCATTGGCCAGGAAATTGGCCTGTTGGCTAGCCACTTGTGCGCGTGGACCCAAGACCGGTTCATCTGCAGCAGGCTGGCAGTGAGCACAATCACCAAAAGCAAAAATGTCTGGATCAGATTTGGTTTGCAGGGTGGAGAAGACTTTCAAGCGGTGAATATTGTCCTTTTCCATATCTTGCAGTTGTGCCAAGACTTCAGGTGCTTTGATACCTGCGGCCCAGACTTTAATCTCGGCATCCAGACTTGAGCCATCTGCAAAATAAATTTTGTCTTCATCTACCTTGGCCACACGATGACTGGTAAGGACTTCAATACCGAATTTTTCCAGCTGTTGCATGGTATGTTCAGCAACTTTCGGCGAGAGCGCAGTCAAAATACGATCCGCCGCTTCAATTAAGGTAATTTTGACTTTATTTGGATCGACCTTGTTTAAGCCATATTTAAAGAAATTGTGTTTGGCCTCCACCAACTCGGCAGCCAATTCTACTCCAGTCGCACCGGCGCCAATAATCGCGATATTCAGTTCACGGCTCGAAGCTTCATGTTGAGCATTCAAATAGAGATGCAACAGATCCTGCTGAAAGATATCAGCTTGTGGACGGCTGTCGAGAAAATGACAGAACTGTTTGACGCCTTCGGTATTAAAGTCATTCGAGGTAGAACCCAAGGCCAGTACCAGGGTGTCATAGTCGATGCGCTGGTTCTTCTTGGCTTGGGCTTTTTTGGAGAAATATTCTGTTTCTACCACAATCTGTTTCGCTTCACGATCCAGACCGGTAAATGTCCCCAAGACAAATTCATAATGATGTGCGGCTGAATGGGCAAAATAATTAGTTTCTTCTTCATGTGGATTTAAGGTGCCTGCGGCAACTTCATGCAGCAGCGGTTTCCAGATATGCGTCAGTTTTTGATCGACTAAAACAATCTGCGCTTTGCCGCTTTTACCCAAGCTCTCACCCAGCTGAGTTGCCAGTTCCAGACCACCGGCACCACCACCCACAATCACGATTTTATGTGCTGTCATATATGATTAACCTGTTTATTTTTTTAATAAAAATAAGAGAAATAGAGAGAAAATATACTATGGCATGGGCCAGATCGCGTCTTGGTTAAAATTGTTATACACATTACAAAACGTAGCAATTCTGTGAGGGCAGGTAAGTTTCCCTGTCTTGGGGAGTGATGCAGGGAGAAAAGAAAATCTGCCAGAAGATCAGCGAGTAGATCTTCTAGCTTAAAGAAAAGTAACTTGAGATGTAGGGCTATTATCTATCTAAAGGATAAAGCTTTACGCTTGGCGTATTGTCTGAAAACAAACCGAATAAGCCTTGTAGCCAAGTAAAGAATTTCTGAAACAGGTTGGCTTCTTCAATTTCGACATGATCTTCAATTTGAATGGTGCGAATCAACTGATTATTCTGATAAACCTGAATAGTCGCCAAAGGCATCATGGTCGCCAAAGGTGCAATGAGTTCAGAT
This sequence comes from Acinetobacter sp. 40AMC3-4, assembly GCF_049898185.1. Taxonomy (GTDB): domain Bacteria; phylum Pseudomonadota; class Gammaproteobacteria; order Pseudomonadales; family Moraxellaceae; genus Acinetobacter. The sequence continues at coordinate 92,800 of NZ_JAFCXG010000008.1, read as the reverse complement.
GCTTTCACTTCAACATTGATATGAGTTTGCGTTTCCTGTAAAGGCTCGATACTTTTTAAAACGCCATCACCTGTATTCAGCATGACACGCTGTTGGGTTTGATCAAACTGGTTCAGGTCAATACTGTAGCCCTGATCATATAAAGAAGTGGTAATGATCTGCGGTTGCTTGGTTTGCACCTTAAACATTTTTAAGGTGGATTTGATCACAGGCAATTCAGCCAGTAGCTGTTGATCTTTGATCGCTACTTCATTGCGGGTATAGGTATAAGCGAGATTCATCAGCTTATGTGATACATCAGCGCGTTTTGCGGCACTTTTAGTACCCAGCACCACCACAATCAGACGGCGATTTGGCATTTCAAAATCTGCTGTGACACGATTGGCCGTCAGCGCCAGATTGTAGCCTGCCGCACGGGTAAAACCGGTTTTTAAGCCATCTACGGTTGGATCGACCTGAAGCACACGGTTGGTCGCACGATGAAAATGCTGATTGTAGGTAAAGCTTGGCTGCTTAGAATAATACAGATAATCTGGAGTTTCATTCACCACCGCCATAGACAGTCTGGCCAAATCGGCGGCAGTCGAATAATGCTCAGGCATGGTAATGCCGGCCGGATTCTGGAAATTGGTATGCTGCATGCCCAGCGCTTTGGCTTCCTGATTCATACGTTCAACAAACTGCGGAATACCACCCGAAATTTTCTCAGCCAGCGTGACTGCGGCATCATTAGCAGACATGATAATTAAGCCCGCCAGAAGCTGATCGACTGAAATCTGATCACCTTCTTTCAGGTACATTTGTGACTCATCCCACATCACGGTTTTTACCACAGAGGTCGCGGTTAAAACTTCATTTTTATTTAATTTCCCGGCCTCAATTTCCTTTAAGGCAATATAAGCCACCATCATTTTGGTCAGCGAAGCCGGAGCGCGTTGCACATCGGCATTATGCTCTGCAATGACTTGACCAGACTGTGAATCCAGAATGGTCCAGGCTTCAGCTTCAACGCTTTCAGGCACAATATTGAGTAGGGCAGCATGTGAAAATGCAGAAATAAATAAACTGAAAACCGCAATCAGTGAGATGATGTATTTCAATGGTGTTCCTTGATAACCCGGCGGGTGTTGAACGATTTAATTTTCACGCATGCTATGCCTTTTTTATACAGATAGCTAGTCGTAAATGTAGACAAATAAGACAGCTAAACCATACTGGCTTAAAAAATGCTAAGCTAAGCTATATCTCATTTATTTTAATTTTATATCGTTCATTATGTTGCATTATCAAATTGAATTTGACGATTATCGTCAGCATCTTATTCACGTGACTGTTCGTTTTCTTGCGGACCCGACTCAAGTCTTGTCATTACCGACCTGGATTCCGGGAAGCTATCTGATTAGAGAGTTTTCCAAGCACATTGAAGCGGTCAAAGCCTATGATGAAGATGGGCGCCAGTTACAGATCCAGAAATTTGAAAAGAACAAATGGCGTTTATTCAATACCGATCATGAGCTGATTACGGTGGAATATGATGTGTATGCCTATGACCTGTCCGTTCGTGGTGCATACGTGGATCAAAATCGTCTCTACGTGAACCCGGCTTGTGCATGTCTGGGGCTAGAAGGTCAGGAAAATAAAGAAATTGAACTGGAAATCTTCCTGCCAGATGAATTAAAGCATTTTCAGCTGGCAACCGGCATGCAAGCCAAAAGTCTGGTCAAAGGCCGTTTCACGCTCAAAGCCAAAAATTATGCGGAACTGATTGATGCGCCATTTGAGCTGGCAGAACAAACCCGTTTCAGTTTTGAAGCAAATGGGATTCCACATGAATTTGTGGTGTCCGGTAAACACGCGATGAATGCGGCGCGTATGCAGCGGGACATTGAAAAAATCTGTGCTACAGAAATTTCAATGTTTGGTTCGGCGCCGTTTACAGACTATACCTTTATGACCATGGCAACCGGCAATAGCTATGGCGGTCTGGAGCATCCAAATTCTACCAGCCTGATTTCACCACGTGATGACTTGCCGAAAGCCAATGAGCCAGAAGAGCCATCTAAAGATTATCAGCGTTTCTTGGGCTTATGTAGCCATGAATATTTCCATTCATGGTTGGTGAAATTCATTCGCCCTGAAAACTTCGTCAATTATGATTTAAACAGAGAAGGCTATACTTCTTTGTTGTGGATCTTTGAAGGTTTCACCTCGTATTATGACGATTTGATCTTGCTACGCAGCGGCGTGATTAATCAGGAATCATATATTACTTTGTTAAAAGCACAGATTGACCGCTATTTGCAAAATCCGGGACGTGTGATTCAGTCAGTGTCTGAATCCAGTTTTGATGCCTGGGTGAAATTCTATCGTCAGGATGAAAACTCGAATAATGCGGGTACCAGCTATTACAACAAAGGTTGTTTAGTTGCACTGTGCCTGGATTTGGGTCTGCGTTTACGTGGTTCAAGTCTGGATGCTTTGATGCGCCGTTTGTATGGAAATGCCCAGAAAGGCGTTCAGGTGCATGAACGGACGATCTTTGAATTGTGTAAAGAATTGACAGGAGATGATTGGTCAGAACAGATTAATCACTTGATCAATACCACAGATGAATTGCCGCTCGATCAGCTATTCCCTGAGTTTGGTATGGCTTATAGCCTGAAAAATGACAAGTCTTTGCCATTCGGTTTAAAACTGGTAGATAAGCCGGAAGGTGTTCTAGTTCAATCTGCGCGTCGTGATGGGGTTGCTGTACTCGCTGGCCTTTCTGCCAATGATGTCATTATTGCAATTGATGGCTTAAAAGCAACGACCAAACTCATTGAAAGCTATGCAAAACAGCAAGGTACTTTTACAGTGTATGCATTCCGTCGTGATGAGCTGATGAGTTTTGAAGTTCAAGCCGCGGGTTCTGAACTGACCGAAGTTGAACTGAAAGTTGAAGATCAGGCCAAAGCTGAAAAGTGGCTTAAAGCTTAATTCAATTTCAAACTTTAAAACCGATGCTTAGGCATCGGTTTTTTTATTGACTAAATATCAACATGATATTTATTTAATGAGCAGTCAGGAAATTCCATTGAATTTAGCTTGCGATTTAATGATGCTGATTCCTCATTTGAATATCATAAAATGCTAGTACGACCATTATTGGCTTTGCGTTCTGCTATAGCAGTCAATGTATCGCAAAGACCTCTTGGTCCTGATTAAACATCTGGTTAGCTTGCTGATCCAATGTAAAGCTCCTTTTTTGAATACATTTTATTTTTTAGATCACTAAATATGAATCGTAAATGGCATTTCAATAAAAGAATAACAAGAAAAAAAAGGAAGGCCCAAAGAGGGTGGGCCTTAAGTGGGAGAGCTTAGTTGCCGCGATAGGTTGAATAACCATAGGGGCTTAATAGCAGCGGGATATGATAGTGATTGACTGAGCCATCTACTTCAAAAATCACCGGTACTTCCGGGAAAAAGCTGTTTTGCTTTTGGGTTTTAAACCAGTCACCAGTTTTAAAAGTCACTTTGTAGGTTCCTTTATCAAAGGTTTTATTCTCTGGGTACAGTGCTGTGATACGACCCTGAGGATTGGTCCTTGCTTGTGAAAGCTGTACCCATTTGCCATTTTTCTGTGTTTCCAGCGTCACTTCTACATTCGGAGAAGGTAGGCCATTTTCCAGATTCAGCACGTGTACACTCAGCGGGTTCTGGGCAAAAGAAAGAGTTGCTGCAGTAGTGGCAAGAGTCGCGATTAAGATTTTTTTCATGTTATGTTCCTCGTTGGAATGACGGAATAATGTTTAATCAAAGGAATAAAAAATTACTAATTAAAAGAAATCAAAGCTGCTTTAAGGTGGTTTGAATGCCGCTATTGGCACATTGATGATCCTGTACTGAACCGCCCGCACCTGCGACGCCTACAGCGCCTACAATCTGGTTTTGGTAAATGACAGGGACGCCACCACCCAGTAATAGCAATTCAGGCAAGCTATTCAGATTCTGTGCATCCGGATTTTTCTGGGCATTGCGCATAAAATCCAGTGTGCTGGTTTTAGTTGAATACGCGGTGAAAGCTTTCCGTTCCGCTGCAATCAGGTTGTGAATGCCGACAGATTCATGGCGCTGGCTGGCCAGCAGGTTGCCACCCTGATCCAGAATAATGACTGCCGCCGGCTTGGCCTGTTTCTGGCAAGCAAGCATGACGTTGCTGGCCATGAGCTTTGCTACTTCTAGCGACATGACTGGCGCCGTTTTAAATTCTGCATGTGCCAGTGAGCTGAATAGTAATACGCTGCTGAGCATGGTCAGGGTTGTGTTGGCAATTGAAATTTTCATGGTTATCTTTCATGCAATTGGCTACTGGGACTATCTTAGAAAAAAATCCGCCAGTACAGCATGACAATCAGATTACCAATTTGTAATCTAGAACTAGCTAAAAACAGCTAAACTACTGACATGCATATTTTAATTGTAGAAGATGAAGTCAAGATTGCTGAATATCTGGCAAAAGGACTGAATGAGTCAGGTTATAGTACGGCCATCGCAGAAAATGGTGTGCGTGCATTATCGTGTTTGCAGCAACAGTCTTTTGATCTGGTGCTGCTTGATGTGATGCTGCCGGACCTGGATGGCTGGCAGGTATTACAAACCCTGCGAACTTTTAGCCAGATTCCGGTATTAATGCTTACCGCCCGCGATCATGTGCTAGATCGGGTTAAAGGACTGGAGCTTGGTGCCGATGATTATCTGACCAAGCCTTTTTCCTATATTGAATTACTGGCCCGAATTAAAAGTCTGTTGCGCCGTGTGCCGCGTCTGGAGCAGGAGGCCTATCAGATTTCAGATCTGGTATTGAACCGCTTAAAGCATGAGGTTTACCGTAACGGACAAAAGATCGACTTGAGCCAGAAAGAATTTGCCCTGTTGCAATTGTTAATGGAACATCAGGGACAGGTGATGACCCGGAGCCAGATTGCGTCCATGGTCTGGAATATCAATTTTAATACTGATACTAATGTGGTCGATGTGGCTATTCGCAGGCTGCGTAGCAAAATTGATGATCATTACACGCCAAAACTGATCCATACCGTACGTGGTATGGGTTATAAGCTAGATGAATGTCCATGAAAAACCCTGTGTTATTGCCGTTGGCAACACGTTTAAGTATTGCATTTGCACTGGTGTCTTGCGTGGTGTTTCTGAGTGTGGCGTTGCTGTCTTATCAAAATATGCAACAGATGATTCAGACCCAGCAGGATCAGGCGCTGGCTGCGCGTATTTCCCGGATTGAGATTTTTCTTGAAGATGCCCAGAGTTTCAAGCTTTTGGTCCAGCATCCCAAATTATATGAAAATATGCTAGGACAGGAAGATAATTTATTGCTGCTGCAGCATCAGAATAGTCGTCTGATCGAGATCAATCCTTTACAGGTTCATATTCCGGCATTGCATTATTCCTCCAAATTACAGTTTCAGAATAATCAGGCTGAACATCCTTCAACACGTCTGGCTTTTAAACAGGTGCAGTTTGATGGTCGCAATTACCAGCTGGTAGCGGGTAAACAGTTGGCAGAAGGACAAAGGGCACTGGCAACCTATTTATCAAAGCTGGTGCTCTATAGTCTGCTTGGTATATTGCTCTCGACCTTTATGGCCTGGCTGGCTGGACGCTATATTCTCAAGTCAATGCGTCAGCTGATGCTGGCGACAGCACAGGTTAATATTCAGCAGCCCAATCAGCACATTCATGTGCAGAGTAATACGCTTGAGGTGCAAGAGCTGAGTCAGGCCATGAACGATATGCTCGGTAATATTCAGTCTGCATATCAGCAGTTGGCACGTTTTTCTGAGGATATTTCGCACGAACTTCGCACGCCATTAAACAATCTAATCGGGCAGACACAGATTCTGTTATCGCGGCCGCGCGAGCCTGCTGAACTGGAAAATCTGCTCTATTCCAACCTGGAAGAATATGAACGCCTAAGCCAGATGATTGAAAGCATGCTGTTTATCGCGCGGGTAGAGCATGGTGGATTTACGGTTGAAAAACAGAATTTCAATCTGAATGAGATGCTGCAAGAATTACTCGAGTACTTCAGTTTTCTGGCTGAAGAAAAGCAGATGCATTTAAAAATTAATGTTCCATCAGATTTAAGTCTGACTGCCAGCACCGCATTATTACAGCGCGCAGTTGCCAATCTGATCAGCAATGCCATTACTTATGGTCAGCCGGGGAGTGAGATTAGTGTGTCGGCACAGCGACTGAACCATAGCATTAAAATATCGGTGCTGACGCCAGAGGTATGGATTGCAGATGAGCATCATCCGCATTTATTTGACCGGTTTTATCAGATAGATGACAGCCGACATGAAAAAGCCCAGACGGGTGGTCTGGGCCTTGCCATTGTGCAGTCGATTATGCAGCTCCATCAGGGGGGAGCAACTGTAGAAAATACGCCGTCTGGCGTGGTATTTAGCCTGTCACTACCTGATGAATAGGCTGAGCTTTAACCACGACCCCGGCCACGACCACGTGGTGCCTTGGTATTTGGACGAGTAGTACCATTGGTGCGACGTTTCGGCTTTTCGCTTTCGTCCATTTGCCAGATGCGTTTGGTGCCAGACTTTTTCACGGAACCATCTTTGTTCTTACGAACCATTGGCTTACCGCCAGTACCACCCGGCTTTTTCACATAAGAGCGTGAACGGTATGGTTCTTCCGCAGGAACATTCTGGAAGTCTGGATATAATAATGGTTCAATTTCTCTAGTCTCGCCCGGTTGCAATCCCATACGAACCAAATCAATCTCACCAATTTTGGTACGGATCAAACGCAGTGTAGGGAAGCCGACAGCAGATGTCATACGACGAACCTGACGGTTACGACCTTCACAGATCGAAATCTCAACCCAAGACGTTGGAACAGAGGCACGGAAACGTACAGGAGGATTACGCTCCCATAACCATTCAGGTTCAGATACTTTTTCAGCACGTGCAGGAAGCGTCATGCCATCTTTCAGTTCAACGCCTTTACGAAGCTGTTCTAGTGCTTCTTCGGTCACATCACCTTCAACTTGCACCATATAAGTTTTAAACTTTTTATTGGCAGGATTGGTGATATATTGGTTGAGACCACCGTGATCGGTGAGGAAAACCAGACCTTCTGAGTCCATGTCCAAACGGCCAGCAAGACGTAAATCTTTGTCGTTGACAAAATCAGCCATGGTTGGGTGCTTTTCATCCGCACGGAATTGGGAGAGGACGTCATAAGGTTTGTTTAGAATGACGATTTTCATAGGAAATAACTTCTATAATTACATTAATTTAAAAAATGTAGAGGTTTATTTAAAAGGGAAATTTAGTTATTTCCCGTATAAATCTCAAAAACAACAAATCTGGATTAGAATATTATGCGTTAAGAACAGTTGAAAGTATTGCCTAATTGGCAATTATTTTAGATTTGTCAGCGGCATCCGGGAGAATACTAATAATGGGATATCAAAAAATCGTAGTACCTGTGGATGGTACCAAAATTACCGTTAATGCAGACCTGTCACTCAACGTACCAAATAATCCAATTATCCCATTTATCGAAGGGGATGGAATTGGTGCAGATATTACACCAACAATGCGAACTGTGGTAGATGCTGCTGTGCAAAAAGCATACGCTGGAAAGCGTTCCATCGAATGGATGGAAGTCTACTGCGGTGAAAAAGCTGAGAAAATTTACGGCACCTACATGCCTGAAGAAACCTTGGAAGCGCTGCGTGATTATGTAATATCAATCAAAGGTCCACTGACCACACCAGTTGGTGGCGGTATTCGTTCCCTGAATGTAGCCTTACGTCAGGAACTGGATTTATATGTCTGTGTACGTCCGGTACGCTGGTTTGAAGGGGTGCCTTCACCGGTGCATAATCCGGAACTAACCGATATGGTGATCTTCCGTGAGAATTCAGAAGATATTTATGCCGGTATTGAATGGAAAGCAGATTCTCAGGAAGCGAAAAAGGTTATCAAGTTTTTGAAAGAAGAAATGGGTGTAACCAACATCCGCTTTGAAGACAATTGTGGGATCGGGATCAAACCTGTCTCCAAAGAAGGTAGCCAGCGTCTGGTGCGTAAAGCGATTCAGTTCGCCATTGAAAATGACAAGCCGAGTGTGACCTTGGTGCACAAAGGCAATATCATGAAATACACCGAAGGAGCATTTAAAGAGTGGGGCTATGAGGTCGCATTGGAACGTTTCGGCGGTGAGCTTTTAGATGGTGGTCCGTGGGTTAAAATCAAAAATCCAAGAACAGGCAAAGACATTATTATTAAAGATGTTATTGCAGATGCCTTCTTGCAGCAAATCCTGATGCGCCCGGCGGATTATTCTGTGATTGCGACACTCAACTTAAATGGTGACTATATTTCTGATGCGCTGGCTGCGGAGGTTGGTGGGATTGGAATTGCACCGGGTGCCAATATTGGCGGTTCGATTGCAGTCTATGAAGCAACCCACGGCACAGCGCCTAAATATGCCGGGCAGGATAAAGTGAATCCAGGTTCGATTATTCTGTCAGCAGAAATGATGCTGCGTGATATGGGATGGACAGAAGCTGCCGACCTGATCATCAAGGGGATTTCGGGTGCGATTGCGGCAAAAACGGTGACCTATGATTTCGAGCGTTTGATGCCAGGTGCGACCTTGCTACGTTGTTCTGAGTTTGGTGAAGCGATCATTGCTAATATGGATGCCTAAAATTGCGATGCAATTTATGAGCTAAAGCCCGCAATTACTGCGGGCTTTTTTATAGTTTTATTTTCAGGAAAAGTCTGAACAGATAAAAGCTAAACGTTAAAATAAGTATCAGGCTGCAAGATCATGTAAGAAGTGTAATGAGCCTAGAAATGATTCGTTCTAAGCTGAACGACTTACTAAAGCTTGTATTACATTGACGTATTTGGATACAGCTCAGCGATTGGCTTATTTTGTATAAACGTTACAGTGATGAATGGAACTTCCAGTGATATAGAGACGTTTCTCCAAAGGAGTAAATCATGGCTAAAGCTAAAGCGAGACATAAGCAGGTCCAACAAAAAGATAAGCAGGACAATGCTCAGAATGAAGAGCAGCAACAGCAACAACAGCAACAACCATCGAAACCATCTCGTGCTAAAAAACGTAGATAATCTCCTATCCACCTGAAATAACAAAACCCTCATTTGAGGGTTTTGTTATTTGGAGGCTAATATAAAATCATCACTAAAAATAACAGGATTGTGACTTTAAATTAGGCCGTGATGATTAAGATAAAAGTCATCTATTTAATTTGATGCGAATATTGGTGAAATTTCTTCGGATTATAAGCTTACTGTTATCTATAGGTTTTTTACTAACTGCCTGTCAGCCACCGCCTTCAGGTGAAGCAGCCGGTTGGAAAAGCCCTTATCTATATTGGCAATTACAGAGAACCAAGTTAGAAGCTCCGCTACAGATTCCGGTTGAAGGCGTCAGAGTTGGCCAAATTAATGATACTTGGGGAGCAGCGCGTAGTGCAGGTCGTAAACACGAAGGGACGGATATTTTTGCCAAACGTGGTACGCCAGTATTTAGCGCGACCCAAGGGATTGTGCGTAGGATTGGCACCAATAATCTGGGTGGAAAAATTATCTGGGTGACTGGCCCCAATATGAGTCAGCATTATTATGCACATCTGGATGATTATGCAGCGGATATTCAGGAAGGCGACTGGGTTGAGGCAGGTGAAGTCATCGCTTATGTGGGTAATACGGGCAATGCTAAAAATACCCCACCGCATTTACATTATGGGATTTATCTGGGTGGGCAAGGAGCAACCAATCCTTATCCTTATTTAGTTCCTTCTCCATGAGCAGACACTGGCTGAGTTTGTTGTTCAGACTTGAGTCTGACAGGACGTGTGTACCAGAACAATTGCAATGTTCCTAATAAAAGAACCAATGTGGCCAGTATGAACTGTTGATGATAGCTCAATCCAAAATATTGCAGCGCACTAAAGCTGAGTCCACCGATCAGCTGAATCGAGGCGAAACACAAGGTGGCAATACTCCAGAGTTTTTTATAAGCCAGTCCATACAGTTGTAAAATGGTATAGGAGGTCAGGAAGACCACAGCCGGATTTAGCATACCCGTGAAAAAGGAAGAGCTAAAAGTGAGTAATGGATTGGTATCTAGAGTCGCAATAAAAATAGCCACAATATAAAGACTATAAAGAATTTTCAGGGCAGCAAAATTACCCCATTTTCTGGCCAGCACATAAGCACTAAAGGCACCCAAGGCACTGCCTATTCCATACAGAATCCAGTTGAAATTAATCCAGAACAAGCTCAATCCCAACTGCTGGCTTAAATAATCAATCCAGAAGAGTGAATGCGGTATATAGGCGAATGCACTACACGCGTAGACCGTCAATAAACTATAAAAGACGCTATTCAAAGAGAGAGGAGAGGTAACTGCAAGAGCTTGTGTGGACAAATACGGCTTAAATTTCTGAATTAGTAAACTTAAAACGATACAGATGAGCAGGGCAAAACCACATAAGATCAGCCAGGCCGTCTGTATGGAAATTTGATCCAAATAAGGCAGAAACAGGGTCGCAATTAAAACGCCTAGTCCAATCCCGCTAAAACCAATAAAGTTGATTTTGAGGCGATCCTGAAGTTCACAGCACTGTGCAACCACACTCGGCGATAAGATCATCATCAGTCCACCGCTGATCCCGGAAATAATCCGCCAAGCGATATACCATACTTCAGAAAAACCAGAAAATGCACAGCACATCAGGCTGAGCATACCGGCAAAGGCTGAAATTTGAATATAGGTACTCATGCTGCGGTCTTGAGGCAGACGCATGGCCGTAAATGCACCGATTAAATAACCCAGCAAATTGGCACTGCCCAAGAGACTGGCAAAATCTGTACTCCAGCCAAAGGCTTCGCGTGTGCCAGGTAACAGTGCGGTATAAGAAAAGCGAAGAATGCCAATGCCCAAGCATATACTAAGACAAAGAAACAGGCTGAGCTTGATTGTGTTTGAGGACATCCGTGTACTCATGGAATTTTATGTTTGGTCAAAAAATAACATGAATCTTCATAATAAAGGGAAAAATTGCCTGAAAAGAAACCATTGAGTGCAGAAATTTGCTCAAAGAAACCGGTAAGATTTTTAAGATTTCATCAGTCAAAAGCCTGAATTTTTTCATAGAAATAAAAAACCGCGTCTCAGCGCGGTTTTTTATATTGTCTATTTCAAGAATTAACGTATCTTGGCCAAGAAACGGCCAACACGGGTAATGGCTTCACGCAGTTCATTTTCAGCCGGCAGGAATACTACACGGAAATGATCCGGTGTTGGCCAGTTAAAGCCTGTCCCTTGAACCAGAAGTACTTTTTCGGCACGTAACAAATCCAGCATTAGTTTTTCATCATCCTGGATTGGATACACATTCGGATCCAGTTTCGGGAAGCAGTACATCGCACCTTCAGGTTTGACACAAGACACACCTGGAATCTCGTTCAGCATTTCCCAGGCAATGTTGCGCTGTTCATATAAACGCCCGCCCGGACGAATCAGGTCGTTAATTGACTGATAACCGCCCAGTGCGGTCTGAATCGCATATTGTGCCTGATGGTTGGCACACAGACGCATCGACGCTAGCATATCCAGACCTTCGATATAGTCTGCTGCACGTGCTTTATCGCCGGTAATGGCCATCCAGCCGGAACGGAAACCAGCAATACGATAGGCTTTAGATAAACCGTTAAACGAGACACAGAGCTGATCGCCAGCCAGAGCTGCTACAGCAACATGCTCGATTCCATCGTAAATAATTTTGTCGTAGATTTCATCAGCAAATAAAATCAGGTCATATTTCTTGGCCAAGTCGACAATTTGTTGCAACACATGACGTGGGTAAACCGAACCGGTCGGGTTATTCGGGTTAATAATCACAATACCACGGGTATTTGGCGTGATTTTGCTTTCCATGTCAGTAATATCTGGATACCAGTGATTTTCTTCATCACATTTATAGTGAATCGCTGTACCGCCAGACAGATTCACTGCTGCCGTCCAGAGTGGATAATCCGGCATTGGAATCAGCATTTCATCGCCATCATCCAGCAGACCTTGCATGGCCATAACAATCAGTTCAGACACACCATTGCCGATATAGACGTCATTGACGTGCATATCCAGGATGCCTTTTTGCTGATAATACTGACAGATCGCCTTACGCGCCGGGAAAATCCCTTTGGAATCTGTATAACCAATCGCATTCGGTAGGTTTAAAGCCACATCGTTGATAATTTCTTGTGGTGCTTCAAAACCGAATGGGGCAGGGTTACCAATATTTAATTTAATAATTTTGTGACCGGCTTCTTCCATCTCGATGGCCGCTCGTAACACAGGTCCGCGAATGTCGTAGCAAACATGATCAAGCTTGGATGATTTCTTGATTTCGCGAGGGGATTGGAAAGTGTTCGGCATTTTGATGTTCTCGGATGGAGTGGAGGTCACTTTTGCATAACGATATAAATAACTTTTAAATGTCTCAGTTGTGACTAGATCGAGATCATGTTCATCTCGAAGTAGTGCAACAATTTTTTCATGCGTAAATCCAAGCTGCTGATATTGTTTGATCACAGGCAGCAGATTTTTAAAAATTACGCTCTTTTTTTGCGACATTTTTTAATCCTGAGCAAATTTAGAGCTAAGAATACCATTAAATTTGCTCACTAAAAAACATTTAATGTAAAAATTGCTTACTTTTATTTTTATATTTGCTTTCTTTTTGCTTTTTTGGGCATTATATGTCTTTTGTAAAATGTTGAATAAAGACTAGAATTTTTAAAATGAATCACGTAAATATAGGATTATCCTATTTTAAATAGCAAGATAAAAAGGTATGTGATCATGGGAAAACTCAATAAATCAGACCGGGAATGGCAAAGAGAGTTATCACCTGAGGAGTTTCGCATTACGCGCGAGAAGGGAACCGAGCCGGCATTTACTGGAAAATACTGGAATACCAAGCAAGATGGCACTTATGTATGTCGTTGCTGCGGCACGCCACTGTTCTCTTCTGAGACCAAGTATGACAGCGGCTGTGGCTGGCCAAGTTTCTACCGTCCTGTCAGCAGTTCGGTGGTAGAAGAATTACCTGATACTTCACACGGAATGGTCAGAACTGAGATTGTTTGTCATCATTGTGACGCACATTTAGGGCATGTTTTCCCGGATGGCCCAGAACCGACCGGTTTGCGTTATTGTGTCAACTCGGCTTCTTTGGACTTAGAAACACAAGAAAAAAATGATGAGGAAACCTATCCATGACTAACATTTATCAGTTCGAAGCTGAATTGTTAGATGGCAAAAGCAAGCCACTTGCAGATTATGAAGGCAAGGTGCTTTTGATCGTCAATACAGCGAGTAAGTGTGGTTTTACCCCACAGTTTTCAGGATTAGAAAAACTTTACGAAAAATATAAAGATCAAGGTCTGGAAATTTTGGGATTTCCATGTAACCAGTTTGGCGGCCAGGATCCGGGTTCCAATGAACAGATTGGTGAATTTTGCCAGAAGAATTACGGGGTATCTTTCCCGATGTTTTCCAAGGTGGATGTCAAAGGCCCTGAGGCACATGCTATTTTTCGCTATTTAACCAATAATTCCAAAGGTATTTTAGGTAATGGAATTAAATGGAATTTTACCAAGTTTCTGATTGGCCGTGATGGCAAGGTATTGAACCGTTTTGCTCCGACCACCAAGCCTGAAGATCTTGAAGATGAAATTGCAAAAGTGTTGTAAGACTCTGTGTTGTTTTCTCAGTATGAGATGAAGATAGAACTCATCTGATTTCAATTAAAAAACCCACTGATCTACAGTGGGTTTTTTAGTCATGATAAAATTTAGAGAATGGCTTTCAGACGTTGAATGACTTCTTCACATTGCGCCAGATCGGCAACAAGGGCTAAACGTACATGATTTTCACCCGGATTACCCTGTTCAGTATCGCGGGATAAATAACGACCCGGAAGAACTTTAATATGTGCTTCCTCCATCAGGCGCTTGGCAAAGGCTTCATCATTATCGACTTTTAGCCAGTAGTAGAAACCTGCATCCGGTTTTTTCAGTGGCAATAAATGTCCGAGTTCCTGTTGAAATAAATCAAACTTGGCACGGTATTGCACCCGGTTTTCTTCCACATGCGCTTCATCATCCCAGGCAGCAATAGACGCCAGTTGATGTTGCACCGGCATCGCTGCGCCGTGGTAAGTACGGTATTGCAAGTAAGGTTTTAACAGGTTGGCATCACCGGCAACAAAACCTGAACGCATACCCGGAAGGTTAGAACGTTTAGACAGTGAATGGAACACCACACAGTTTTTATAGTCATCCCGGCCGATTTCAGCACAAACTTCCAGTAAACCTACAGGTGCCTGATCAAACCACAGTTCCGAATAGCATTCGTCTGAAGCAATCACAAAGTTGTATTGATCCGACAAGGCAATCAGTTTTTTAAACTGCTCTTTTGATAATACTGCACCGGTTGGATTGCCCGGGGTACAGACAAATAGCAGTGCAGTTTTTTCCCAGACTTCTGCCGGAACAGCATCAAAATCACCGAGGTAATTATTTTCCTCAGTACAGTTGATGAAATAAGGTTTTGCCCCTGCAAGCAGTGTTGCACCTTCGTAAATCTGGTAAAACGGATTCGGCATCACCACATAAGGTGCATCTTCACGATTCACCAAAGCCTGTACAAACGAGAAAATCGCTTCACGCGTACCAGAAACAGGCAGGATATTGCTGTCTGCACTGATGCTATTTAGCTGAAAACGGCGCGTCAGCCATTGGGCAATACTTTCACGTAGCTCCGGCAAGCCTTTACTGTTTGGATACGTCGACAAATGTTTGAAGTTATCGATAATTGCTTGTTTCACAAACTCTGGTGCAGGATGCTTTGGTTCACCAATCGATAGGGGAATTAAGGGCATATTTGCAGGCTGGATATCCGCAAAAAGCTTATTTAACTTTTCAAACGGGTAAGGATGCAGTAGAGACAAGCTAGAGTTCATGAATAAGTAACCGCGTTTTAATGTGAGTGTTGACTACAAACCTGATGAGAGGCTTCATCCAGCGCAGTTTTAAGTGCAGCTGCAAATTCGGCAGATTCTCCAGGTGTCATAGGGTTGCCATCCTTTTTGGTGACAAAGAATATATCTTCGGCACGTTCGCCCAGTGTGGCAATTTTGGCAGAGTGGATATCCAGCCCTTGCATCATAAATAAACCACCGATTTTGGCAAGTAAACCGGGATGATCGAGAGTGGCAATTTCGACCATATTCTGATTCAAGGCAGGATTGACACTGATATCGACTGTATTTTCAATATCAAAATGACGTAATTGACGCGGAATCCGGCGCTGCATCAAGCCCGGATATTCATCTGAATGACTCAAGGCATCTTTCAGAGCCTCAATCACTGTGGCCTCGCGTTCCGGATCGGTCAATAAGGTACCAAAACGGTCGAGTACTACATAGGTATCCAGACTGAAGGCTTTAGTCGCTGTAATAATCCGTGCGTCTTGTACATCCAGATTCATACGATCCAGAATAGCTACCGTGGTGGCAAACAGGTTGGGTTGATCCTGCGTATAAATAAAGATCTGTACCGCATCTTGAGCATATTTACGGTGTGCCCGCATCAGCACCAGTGGGGCAGGATTGTCGCCGTGCTGTAAAATGGCACGGGTATGCCAGGCGATTTCATCTGCTGTTTCTTTGAGGAAATAGTCATCACCAAGTTCCTGCCAGACTTTTTCTACTTCATCCAGTGAGAAGTCCTGAACCAGAAGTTCACTGGCTGCAAATTTGGTATCTTCAATCAGCATCTGATAATCAACCGGACGGCCCAGACCGGAACGGATCACGTCACGTGCTTGAGTATATAGTTGACGCATTAACGAGGCGCGCCAGGTATTCCAGAGCTTCGGATTGGTGGCATTAATATCGGCTACCGTCAGAGTGTATAAATAATCAAGATGCTCCATATCACCCATTTTTTCTGCGAATTCTTTGACCACAT
Source organism: Acinetobacter sp. 40AMC3-4 (assembly GCF_049898185.1). GTDB lineage: Bacteria > Pseudomonadota > Gammaproteobacteria > Pseudomonadales > Moraxellaceae > Acinetobacter. Next base: position 76,694 of record NZ_JAFCXG010000008.1, on the reverse strand, counting down.
CCGGATCGGAAATATCTTTTTTCTGGGCGGTGACAGACATTACCAGATGATTCTGGATCAGCCAGGCCACCAGGTTGCTTTCACGTTCGGTAAAACCGTGACTACGGCAGAATTTAATCGCATCGCTGGCACCAAGTTCACTGTGATCACCGCCACGGCCTTTGGCAATATCATGGAAAATTGCCGCCAGATAAACGATGTCACGACGGGTCAAACGCTGGAACACTGAACTGACTACCGGAAATTCTTTGGCAAATTCAGGTTCTTTAAAGCGGTTTAAATTACGTAGCAGCAATAAGGTATGTGCATCGACCGTATAAATATGGAACAGGTCATATTGCATCAGTCCCAGAATTTGTCCAAATGCAGGAATATAGTTTCCAAGCACACCATAACGCTTCATGGCAACCATGGTGTCATAGAGTCGATGCGGTGAACGGATAATCGCCATAAACAGTGCCTGATGCACCGGATTATCACGGAAATCCTGATCAATACGTTTTCCAGCCAAGGTCAGCAGGCGTAAGGTACGCGCACGAATGCCTTCGATTTCAGGACGATTGGCCAGCAGATAGAAAATTTCCAGAATTGCGCTTGGATTTTCCGAGAAAATCTTGTGATGTTGCACAGCCAGTTTGCCATCGACCAGTTTAAAGTTCTGGTTGATTTCTTCGATCTGGCGTTCATATTGCGGTAAACGTGGCGTAATGACCGATTCATTAAAATAAGCCAGCAGCATTTCGTTCAGTGTAGACACTTGCTGCGCACTGCGATAATAGCGCTTCATGAACTGTTCAATTGGATAGTTCGGATGATGCGCTTCTTCACGCACATAGCCGAATTTGGCAGCAATATCGCGCTGATAATCGAACAATAAGCGGTTTTCATCGCGCTTGGTCAGGCGGTGCAGGTGATGACGGATTTCCCAGAGGAAACTCTCTGCTTCCTCGAGCACACCGAGTTCAAATTCTGAAATAAAACCGAGGTGCACCAGATCGTAAATGCGATTGACGCGGAAATGCCGTTTGGCAATCCATCCAATCTGGTTGATGTCACGAATACCGCCCGGCGCATTTTTAATATCCGGTTCCAGATTGCTTTCGGTATTGTTGTGCTGAGCATAGCGTTTATGCTGCTCATCCATCTTGGCATCAAAAAAGGTTTTGTCGGTCCAGGTACGTGACACGATGCGACGTGGCCATTTGCACAGGTTTTCATTGCCAATAATCAGGCGGGCTTCGATCAGGGTGGTGGCGACGGTCAGATCACTGCTGGCCTGATTGACACATTCATTGATGGTGCGGACACTGATACCGGGTTTGAAATTCCCCACGTCCCAAAGCGATGAAATGAATGTAGAAATCAGTTGTTCCTGTTCCGGGTTAATCTCGTCTTCTGACAAGATCATGATGTCGACATCAGAATAAGGCAGCATTTCACGACGGCCATAGCCTCCGACTGCAAACAGGGCCAAATCAGTTTGATCCAGTTCGGCATGCTGCCAGAGAAACTGCAATGCTTCATCAATCAGGTTGGAACGCGCCAGAATAATATCCCGAATCGACTGCCCATTTTCAAAACTTTCCTGAAGCTGATTTTCGACATCACTGCGCCATTGATTGATGGCTTTAATGTCATGGTTGCTTTTAGCGTAATTCAGCAGTGGATGGGTGTTGATCATGTACAGTCGTCCGTTGGTATTTCAGCTTAGTTTTGGTTGACGCTAACTTGGTTAGCGACCTGTAGGGCCAGTTCACGTGCCTGTTCAATAGTTTCTGCACGTGCCGTGGCAACGCCCATACGACGACGTTTAAAACCTTCTGGTTTGCCAAACAGGCGCAAATCGGTATTGCCGTCTGCTAAAGCAAGATTCAGGCCAGAAAATGAAAGATTACGGCCATCTACTCCAGCATAAATTACCGCACTGGCAGCCACACTATGTCGTGCAGTATTCACCGGCAAGCCTAAAATAGCACGTGCATGCAGCTCAAATTCACTTTGAAATTGGGAGGCTAAAGTCACCAGTCCAGTATCGTGTGGACGTGGGGAAACCTCACTAAACCATACTTTGTCGCCTTTTACAAAGAGTTCCACTCCAAAGATTCCGCAGCCACCAAGTGCTGTAGTGACCTTGTTGGCAATGCGCTTGGATTCTTCCAGCGCGGCTGGAGTCATCGGTTGAGGCTGCCAGCTTTCCACATAATCACCTGAGTCCTGACGATGTCCGATCGGGTCGCAATAAGACGTTTCGATTTCGCCGGTTTCTGGATTTTTTGCACGAACAGTCAATAAGGTAATTTCAAAATCAAAGTCAATTTGTGATTCTACAATCACAGTACCCTGATTGACCCGGCCACCGGTTTGCGCATATTCCCAGGCAGCATCGACTTCATCAAAACGGGTAACACGAGACTGACCTTTGCCTGAAGATGACATCACCGGTTTCACAAAGTTTGGATAGCCGACATCGTCACAGGCCGCGCGGAAGGATTCTAAACTGTCGGCAAAACGGTAAGCTGAAGTTGGCAGACCGAGTTCTTCCGCAGCCAGACGACGAATACCTTCACGGTTCATGGTCAGATTGACGGCTTTAGCAGAAGGAATGACTGTAGCAATGTTCTGGGCTTCTATTTCAAGCAGAACTTCGGTCGCAATCGCTTCAATTTCAGGAACAATTAAATGTGGCTGGATTTGATTGATGAGTTGTTTGAGTTCTACAGCATCTGCCATATTCAAGGTATAGGAATAATGCGCAACCTGCATGGCAGGGGCATGATCATAACGGTCAGCAGCATGAACTTCGACTCCAAGGCGTTGTAGTGAAATCACCACTTCCTTGCCCAGTTCACCAGAACCCAATAATAGAACTTTATAGGCAGAAGATTGAAGGGGAGTACCAATAGTCACGCTCATGTGGATCATCCATGCTTGATTTTATGGACTTTTAGCATAGCAGAACTGAGCCGACAGTTAAGCCAAGATTCATACAAAATTGTGATATTGACCAACAGTTTTATTTATAAAGTTTTTCTAGATTTTAATAAGGAGGCGCTGTCATTTTCACATCGCTGTCAGACTGCGTTTGCAGAAGATAAATCCCGCTTCGAGACTTGAGCTTTTCTATTTGTGCAACTTGTTCAGTATTGATATTTAGCATCTTTAACAGACGTAATGTACGAACATGCAGGAAATACGCATAGGGCAATACAAAAGGCAGTACAAAGCACAGCAAAAATAACAGTAGCCCAAAAACTGTGAATTGAATGCAGTCTCGCAAGATGGTGGTGAGCTGGAACTGATCTGCTGAAAAGGCGGTGGTAGCTGAAAAAAGAATAAAAAGGAGCGCAAATAAACCAGCAAAAATTTTTAGAGTATTCGGCAGGACACGATGTCTGAAGCTCCATTTACCCAAAATCAATGTCAAAGGATGAAGATGCAGCACGTATTGGCTCTGATTAAGCATAGCAATAATTTGATGGGTGCTATTCTTTTTAATATAAACCACCCGAACTTGATCTGCTGGTTGAGCATGTATTTCGACAAAATGTCCGGTAAAATTTTGAGCATTGATAAAACATTCAAAATATTGTGCCGGCACTTCATGTCGATGGAATACGGTTAACATTTCATCGCGCCGATGATGAATAAAGATTTTGCCTTCAATCACCTGTTTGACCTCAAACATGCGCATCCTTCCTTGTTTTTATTGTTATATAAAAAAGACCTATACTATGAGTTTAGCATAAGTCTTTGTTTCGATTGATCAACGAGTTAAAGCTTAAAAGGGTACTGGAACATAGGTGTAAACCAGGCCATAGGTGAGCGCTGCGGTCAGAGTCGCCATCACGATACGTTTAAACTTAAAATACAAAACCGTAAGCACAATAAAGCCAACCAGCATCGCAAAACTTTTATTCGGTGTTTCTAATAAAGGTGGCAGGGTAGCAACCACCAGCATGGAGCTGATCGCAGCAATGCCAATTGAACCCAAGGCAATTTTTAGCCACAACGCTCCGCGTTTTTGCGAACCTTGCTGAAATTTCTGAATGACAAAAAAAGGACCAAAGCGTGAGGCAAAATTGGCGATTCCGACTAAAATCCCGACCAGAATAATCTCTAGATTCATGTTTGATCTCCTGTGTGCTCAGGATCTGGCTGCTTCAAAATATAGTGTTTGAATAGGCCGGCAAAAATACCGGAACTGATACCGATAAAGATCGCGGCGGACAGGTCGATAAAATAACAGGCCACAGCAGAAACCAGAATCGTGACAGCTACAACAAAAGTATGTTTTTTCTCAAAAGCTGCCAACAAGAAACTCAGGAACAGCGCAGGTAACAAGAAATCCAGTGCTGCCTGCAAGAACTGTGGCAAGTTACTGACCTGATCGGCAAATAAGCCACCGAGGAAAGATCCGAGTGCCCAGGATATCCAGCTAAACAGGCTTAAACCGAGCATCCAGGATTCTGACCATTCCTGTCGCCGTTGCGAGAGCTTGATCATGCCGGAGGCAAAAACTTCATCGGTCAAACCCCAAGACCAGATTGCCGTTTTCTTTAAATTCAGCCGGTCTTGAATCAGATTTTGTAACGCAGGGCCATAAAGCAGATGACGAATGTCTAAGGCAATCACGGTTAATGCCGTCATCCAGATAGATGTTCCACTACCTAAGAGAGCAACCACCAGGAACTGGCTGGCACCTGCATACATCGAGCAGGACAGGAACAGTGCTTCCCAGGCGGTAAAGCCAAACTGAGTGGCTGAAACACCAAAAGCAAACGACACTGGTAAATAAGTGAAGATAATCGCTTGGCTATCTTTTGCACCTTGCCAGAAGCCAGCAGGTTGCGTAGCGAGTTGATTCGGTTCAGACACGACACACCTTGAAGGAGAGTTGAACGATGGGTCAAATGAAGATTGTGTATTCTACGTGAATTTAATAGCATAGTGCCGAAATGTTTAAATTGGCGAGCCTGATATGTGGATGTTCAAGACACGTGCGATGCTGACTGCTGCTTTAATAAGCACGGCAATATTGTTACAAGCGTGTGGGAATGACAGTCAATCGACTGATAAGCCAGAAATTAAACCGGCACCTAAATTGACTAATGATGCGACGACTTATGCCAATGCCGCATGGCAACTGATCAATGAAGTGGATCCACTGGTCTATAATAAAGAAGTGGATCAGCTGGAAACACAGGTACGTCAACCAGCACGTAAATTGAGTACAGACTGGCGTATTAATGTCAAAATGACCGATTCGGTGACCGAAGGCAAATATGCTCTGTGTCGTAAAGCTTTGACCAGTCTGGAAATCTGGGCGCGGACGACCATGGAAAATGGCAACAGCCTGCAACAAAAACAGGCGGATTATGAGCGGGATAAACTGCAATGTCAGAATGCCATTGCCCATCCTGCACTCGGAAATACCGATCCTAAGCAAAAAGGTACTGCAATTGCCAATATGCAATAAACCTTTGCCCATTTAAATGTACTTATAAAAAGCCAGTCTGAATGACTGGCTTTTTTAGCAAAATAAGCTTTAAAAATAGGGCATCCACATATGTTCTAATAAAAGTACCATTACACCGCAGATCAGGAGTGTGCTGCCAATCATGCGTTGAATCATTGTACGTGTAGACATGGTCGATCTCCTCAAAGATTTAAAGCGTGTTTAATGCTTCCAAATAACGACGATTTACTTCTTTCCAGTTCACAACATTGAAAAAAGCCGAGATGTATTCCGGACGACGGTTTTGATATTGTAAATAATAAGCATGTTCCCAGACATCCAGACCTAAAAGGGGAATATTGCCATGCATCAGCGGAGAATCCTGATTGGCACTGCTTTCCACAATAAGCGTTTGATCTGGCGCCATACTTAACCAGGCCCACCCACTACCAAAACGGCTAAGCGCTGCTTGGGTAAACGCTTCTTTAAATGCCTCGAATCCTCCTAATTCATGTTCGATCGCCTTGGCAATTTCACCTTCAGGATGACCACCGCCGTCTGGACTCATCACTGTCCAGAACAGGGAGTGATTGGCATGTCCACCGGCATTGTTGATCACGTTCTGTCTGAGTTGCTTGGGTACTTCATTGAATTTGCTAATTAAGGCTTCGACTGATAAATCTTCCCATTCTGTGCCTGCTATTCCTGCATTGATATTATTGATATAGGTTTGATGATGCTTGCTATGATGAATTTCCATAGTCTTGCTATCGATATGAGGCTCTAGCGCATCATAAGCATAAGGCAGTGCAGGCAAGGTGTAGCTCATTGGCAGGATTCCTTAAGAAGAATGGAGTTAGGTTATTTTTCATTAGATTTAAGATACGCTCTAATTTAATATTTTTATATGAGAATAGTTATCATTATTAATATATGTTGATCTTATGCGGTTCCTGAAAGCCTGTTATACGTATGAATCCTCTTTTATAAGCAATAAAAAAGCCCCAAGAAGGAGCTTTTTTTAAACAGCAAATACTTAGACGTTAAAACGGAAGTGTAAAACATCGCCATCCTGAACGATATAAGTTTTACCTTCTAGGCGCCATTTGCCTGCTTCTTTCGCACCGGCTTCGCCGTTGTACTGCACGAAATCATCATAAGCGATACATTCTGCACGGATAAAGCCTTTTTCAAAGTCGGTATGAATCACGCCTGCTGCCTGTGGTGCAGTTGCGCCAACTTTTACGGTCCAGGCACGAACTTCTTGTACACCTGCGGTGAAGTAAGTTTGTAGGCCAAGCAGTGAATAACCCGCACGAATTACAACGTTTAAGCCAGGTTCTTCCATGCCCATTGCTTCAAGGAATTCAGCACGATCTTCATCTTCAAGCAATGAAATTTCAGCTTCAATCTGGTTGCAAAGTGGAACTACAATCGCATTTTCTTCAGCGGCTAATTTTCTGACTGCATCTAAATGCGGGTTGTTTTCAAAACCGTCTTCAGCAACGTTGGCAATATACATCGTTGGTTTAAGCGTCATTAAACCAAAGCCACGTACCAGCTTGCGTTCGTCATCATCTAGGTCCGCTGCGCGAGCCGGTTTACCTTCATCAAGTAAAGGCTGGATTTTTTCCAGAACTGCTTTAGTAGCTAGCGCTTCTTTGTCACCACCTTTAGCAGATTTAGTCAAACGCGTAATCGCTTTGGCTACAGCATCCAAGTCTGCAAGCGCAAGTTCGGTATTAATCGTAGCGATGTCATCTAATGGATCAATACGACCATTCACATGAATGACGTTTTCATCTTCAAAACAACGCACAACGTGAGCAATTGCATCAGTTTCACGAATGTTGGCCAAGAACTGGTTACCCAAGCCTTCACCCTTAGAAGCACCCGCTACCAGACCTGCGATGTCTACAAATTCCATAGAAGTCGGAATAACACGTTGTGGTTTAACAATTGCAGTCAATTTGTCTAAACGTGGATCAGGAACAGGTACAATCCCGGTGTTTGGTTCGATCGTACAGAAAGGGAAGTTTTCTGCAGCAATAGCAGCTTTGGTTAAGGCATTGAAAAGTGTAGATTTACCAACGTTCGGCAAGCCGACAATACCACAATTAAAACCCATGAAATAACTCACAAAAGCGTTATATAAAAATTGCCCCCGATTTTACATGAAAGCGCAGCTAAAGTCAGGTCATGCGCTTGCGGTTTATTGCAATCAAATGCTTCTGGCGACCTAAAATGATTCGCTGAGCTTTCCTGGATGTATCGTGAGTCCACCAACCATAGAGGAATAATCAGCCAGTATTTTACTTTTGAATAAAAATCACATTGTTTTTCTAAAAGTGAGTGACTAAAGTATCTGAATAAAACGGCGGCCTACACGCCCTGATCCAATAACGATAAACATGGAGCATACATGCGAACTTTATACCAGTTTCCTTTATCTCACTTTTGCGAAAAAGCACGTTGGATGCTGGACCATAAAGAGTTGTATTATGTTGCTCACAATCTGATACCCGGGGTACACCGCGCTTTTGCCCGCCTGAAAACAGGTCAGAATCGTCTGCCTATTTTGCGTGATCAGGATCGATGGATCGCAGATTCCACCCAGATTGCTCTGTATCTGGATGATACTTATCCAGAACATCGTTTACTGCACGCGGAAGGATATTTTCGAAATAAAGCTTTAGAAATTAATGAAATTACTTTGGAATTGGGTCGTCATGTCCGTCGCTGGATGCTCTCTCAAGCACTGACTTCTGATCATGAATCTCTGGATATTTTAATTGGTGAGCAGGGCTATCTGCGCCAGTTTGAAAAATTTTCTAAACCTTTATTGAAAGCGATGGTGGCCAAGGGGTATGCATTGAATGAGGAAACCGTGGCGGAATCTAAACAACACATCGATGTTGCTGTACAGCAGCTCAATCAGATGCTGGTCAGCCAAGGTGGGCATTATTTTGTCGGAAATCGTTTAGGTCTGGCGGATATTGCAGTCTGTTCCATGTTGGCACCGCTTCTGGCGATTCCAGGTACGCCGTGGGAAAAAGAAAATTTTGAAACCTTGTCCGAAGAATATCGCGACTATCAGCAGTATTTGAATGAGCTACCACTGGGTGAATATATTTGCCGTATTTACCGAACCGAACGCAATGCACGGGTAGACTGGCGTGGTGTATAAGTTTAAATGCCAATCCAAGAATTAAAAAAACGCGCATGAAGCGCATTTTTTAATGAGATTATGATTAACCCCAAGGATTAGTCTGGTCGATATCAATATTTTTAGTAAAATTATTGAGGAGTGAACCAAAATCAAATCCGGATGAAGAACCGCCACTGCCGATATTCTGAATTGTATCTTTAATGCCCGGCAGGAGAGCAGACAGATCAATATTGGAATCAGTCGTACCCACACCTTGGACAAGATCACCGAGGTCAGGCAATTCAATCGAAGAGCCACTACCAACCAGCTGACCAACACCTTCGGCAATACTGCCTAGGTCAAAGCCGTTTGAAGCAGAGGAAATACTTTCGATCATACCACCCAGATCCAGATCGCTACCGAGATTGAGATTGCCTAATAACCCACCCAAGTCTATGCCATTTGAACCATTCGCAATCAGACCGCTCAGTAAGTCAGTGAAGCCACCGACATCAAAACCACCCGTTGCATTTCCGCCTACAAAGCCGCTAATTAAATTGGTAATAGCACCAAGATCAAAATCACTGCCTGCATTGCCACCGATTAAACCACCCACCGATCAGGCCACCAACGAGCTGAGCAATTTGTGCAATATCAATCTCACCATTGCCGCCAATTAGGTTGCTGACCAGGCCTGCGATGGCACCAATGTCTACGCCACCTAATCCGCCAGAACCACCGATCAGGCCACCAACGAGTTGAGCAATTTGTACGATATCAATTTCACCATTACCGCCAATCAGGTTGCCGACCAGACCTGCGATGGCACCAATATCTACACCGCCCAATCCGCCAGAACCGCCGATCAGGCCACTAACCAGTTGAGCGATTTGCGCAATATCAATCTCGCCATTGCCACCGATTAAGCCACCCACCAGACCTGCAATTGCTCCAATATCTATATCACCTAAACCGCCAGAACCGCCGATCAGGCCACCGACCAGTTGAGAAATTTTACCAATATCAATATTGCCTGTACTGCCGCCCAATAAGCCGCCCACCAGTTTAGAAATAGCCCCAAGATCCAGGCTGCTGCTATTGCTCCCCATTAAGCTCTTTAATAAGTTGGTGACCTGGGTAATATTAAAGCTACCGCCATTGGATTGAGTTAAGCTACTGATCAGGCTTTGAATATTTAAATTTGAGGCATTCGAACCAGAAAACTGAGTTAATAAATTGCTGAGATTTGTCGTACTCAGGCTGCTTCCAGAAAGGAGATTATTTAATAATGACCTGACTGAAGGTTGAGTATTGGATCCGGTGAGATTGCCAATAAGATTGGTGAGGGTGCCTGATGTCGTTCCACCGAATAAGCCGCCCAATAAGCTCTTCGTTTGGGTTTCGACGGTTAAAACAGGACTCACTTTTGTTTTTATCAAGCTTAAAAGTTTAGAAGCCATGACCGTTCCTTGTGTAATATTTTTGAAATGCGCTATTTTTGTTTTTAAAGCGCCTTTGTTTTAATCTATTTCTATACACTTGTAAAAGATAGACGGTTAAGTCGTGTAGGGGCTGAGAGGAATAGCCTATCTGTTGTCGTGTTTACCCAATTTAAATAATTTAAAAATAAAGATTTAATTAAAAATACCATTGGTCATATTTTTAATTAATGCGATTAACGGTCATTTAAACCCTCCTGAAAACCGTATTTATAAAATGAAATCCCATTTGGAAAAAAATTTCAGAATATGAAAATTTTGTGAAAAATAAATAAATATTGTATAACAGAGATGGCGCAAAATTTTCTGCATCTATTGATTATTGATATAAGAGTATAAAAATGGAACTGGATCGTTTCGATAAACATATTCTAGAAATATTGACCCATGAAGATGTCAATCTGAATGAACTGTCCGAGCGGGTGAATTTATCTGTCAGTTCGGTGCATCGCAGGATCAAACACTTAATCGATCATAATATTATCAGTGGCTTAAAACGTGAAATCAATTACCAGAAATTAGGTTTCAGCCTGCATGTGCTGTTACAGGTATCCTTAAGCAAACATGATAGCGATACTTTTGCCAAATTTCTGGAAGAACTGGAAAGTATTCCCGAAGTGATTAATGCCTTTTTGGTCACCGGTCAGTCTGCGGACTTTATTGTCGAAGTGGTGGCAAGGGATATGGAAAATTATAGTGAAATCCTGCTTAAGCGGATTGGAAAAATTGAGCATGTGGTGGCACTGCATTCCAGCTTTGTCATTAAAGAATATAATGTCTTTAACTGTAGCGGATTACTCAATAAAGTTTAATCAAAGCTAGGTTGGTGGACAGCCATAAAAAAACGCACCCTAAGGTGCGTTTTTTGAATCAGACATATTTAAGCATCAAGTTCTGCTAAAACTGCGTCTGAGAATTCAACGTTGGTATAAACGTTTTGTACATCATCCAGATCTTCAAGCATATCAATCATTTTCATGATTTTTTTCGCTTGATCGATGTCTGTGATTTCTGCTTTGGTTGAAGGACTCATCACTACTTCAGCATTGTCAGATTTTAAACCTGCAGCAGTTAAAGCATCTTGAACTTCACCGAAGGCTTCAGGTGTGGTAATGACCAAGATATCATCTTCAGTGACTTCGATGTCTTCAGCACCTGCTTCTAATGCCACTTCCATGATTTGATCTTCCAAAGACACATCTTCAAAAGTGATCTCACCACGTTTCGTGAACAGGAATGCCACCGAGCCATTGGTGCCTAAGTTACCATCAGTTTTAGAGAAGCAATGACGTACGTCAGGCACAGTACGGTTCAAGTTGTCAGTCATGGTTTCAACAATAACCGCAACACCACCTACACCATAACCTTCGTAGGTCACTTCTTTCAGGTCGTCGTTATCTTCGCCACCAGCACCACGTTGAATTGCACGGTTGATCACGTCACGTGTCATATTCACTGATAATGCTTTTTCAACCACAGCACGTAGACGAGGGTTGCTTGCAGTATCTGGACCACCAAGCTTTGCAGCAGTGGTTAATTCACGAATGTATTTGGTAAAAACTTTACCACGACTCGCATCTTGTTTTGCTTTGCGATGCTTAATATTGGCCCACTTGGAATGACCCGCCATGCGAACTATGCTCCTTGTAGATTGGCTGTATGCCTATCAGAATGCCGAAATTCTACCATAAGCGTTTTTTTAAAAAAAAGTGCCTGGATTTGAGATTTCAGGATAAAAACAAAAAAAGTGCAATATCGAGGAAAAATAGAAAGAGGATAGGGGGATTTATAATTCTATTTATACATTTATATGGACAGATGACTTGGACATAAACAGCAGAATCGCTGATTATGTCCGTGCTTTTATTTTTAAAAAGCTTATTCTGGAATAACGATATCCAGGCCAACCTTGTCTTTATATAGTTGCTTGATCAAAGCCAGGTCATGCGCAAGGTCTGTCGGATAGATCTTGCCAAGAATGCCACCTTGCTTGGTTCTGGAATTGGCGTATAACAACACGATTGGTACATTGGCAGCCTTGGCAATATGCCAGAAACCGGTACGGATTGGTTTGCGTGCTTCACCTTGTTTAGCCCGTGTTGCTTCGGGAGCAATCACCAGATTGAACTTTTCATTGTTCTGAAAATGTTCCACCATCTGGGTCACGATATCTTTACTGGCCTTGCGGTCAACCGGAATACCACCCACAGCGTTCAATAGCGGTTTAAACGGTCCTTTAAATAATTCTTTTTTAATCAAGGTATGAACCTTGAGGTCATAAATCTGGAACAGGGCAATTGACAGTACCGCATCCATCATTGAGGTATGTTCAAACCCAATAATGACCTGTTTATCTTCAAGCACATCGGGTTCGACATGATATTGCCAACCTGCAAGTTTAAATGCAGATTCGCCAAGGAATTTATTTAGCATAAGTACGGAGAAGTAAAAGCTGTATGTAGAGAACTGCATAATTTCATCTTGTTCGCCCATACAGTCAATAGGCTTTCCAATAAAATCAGCGAATAATGTAAAAATCTATGATTTATTCATCTTTTTAAGCTGCAAGATTAAGAGTTAATATATATAAATAAAATAATATTAATATCTTAAAAATATTAGTAGATACAAAAAAAGTCTTAAAATGATGAAAAAATGACTATCCAGAGCACACTTTAGTTATTAGACTTTTGTCGAAGAAGAAGACTGATACAGGTCTTTTCTATTTTCTTATTCTTTCTACTCTGAGATTGAAAAGTATGACATACATGACAGCCTTCGTAGTCTCCTTATTGATTTTTGCGCTTATAATTGTATGGTCTTTGATCGAAATTAAGCAGGATTTACATAAAGGCGAAGAAATGAAGTCTGAATTCTAGTCATTCTATTTCTTTAGTTCTAGGCTATTCCTTTAACATTGCTGCCTGAGCAATAAAGAATTTTGATACCTTATAGATATACTAAGACCTTAAATCTATCAGTTTTACGCTTAGTAGACCGGATTAAATTCAAGATACAGGCTCATTTATCTTAAATGATGCAGCATGTATCTCATTTTTCTATATGCCTCCTATACTGAAGTCTTAAGTAACTGAATTTTGACTAAGACAAGTCGCCCATGATTGCTGCCTAAATGTTCAAGCAGTTATAAAAGCACTTGTCTTTCCAAAAAATCTTAGCTAGTATTCATGACGCCTGAACTTATTGATAAATAAAGTTTTCAGCATATAGGGCCTATAGCTCAGTTGGTTAGAGCAGCGGACTCATAATCCGTTGGTCGACAGTTCAAGTCTGTCTGGGCCCACCAAATTTTATACTTATATAGCTTTATATAAGATCTAAACCCTTAATTCTAATAGAGTTAAGGGTTTTTTAATGCTTTACTTAAATGTATATAACTTCATATGGGAACACGTCCTGTGTATCCTTGTTTGTATCCTTTAAATAAAATATAACTCAGGGATACACCAAGGAAAAAATCTCTGGAGATTCCATAAGTTATGAAAACAAATGATGTAAAAAGTGATGTAAACGCTCATTCAAAAAATACACCTCAGAATGTAAATATAAGGCGTAAAAAAAGCGTTGAAGATATTTACAAAGCACTCAAGCCGAAAGCTAAAGAATATCGTCAACCCACAGACATTGCTGGATTGTATTGTCGAGTTCAGCCAAACGGTAAAAAGTCTTGGCAGTATCGCTATAAGAATGATCAAGGTAAATGGGCATGGATTGGTTTGGGTGCTTATCCAACAGTAAATTATGTACAGGCACGAGAAAAAGCAGAAGGTATGTTAAATGGCACGCTTGAAATAAAAACACAGGCTGAGATTAAAAAAATAAAGTTACAAGATAAAGATGCCTTATTTTCTACTTTAATGAATGAGTGGTTAGAACGTAAGAAATTAACGTGGAAAGCTGAAACCTATCGAAAAGAAAAACAGTCCATTGAGAAACATCTTTTATCAGTTTTTGGGGATCGGGAGTACGCTACAATTACTTCTAGAGAGTGGTTAAATCATTATACAGAAAAACAAATTAACGAAGGTATTTTTAACCGTATTGAAAAATTGATCTCATACTGCTATGGAGCCTATAGTTTAGCTAAATTTAAGAAAGATCTCTTATATAACCCTTTAGAAGGTATAAGAGATCATTTAGCTAAAGGGGAAACAGAGAGCATGAAGCATGTAAAAATTCATGAGTTACCTGAAATGATTTCTTTAATCAGAAATTCCTCTTCTCGACCCGTGGCGATCGGCTTAGAGCTTTTAATTCACATGTTCCCTCGACCAGGGGAGCTGAGACAGGCACGATGGGAACAATTTGATTTTGCTGAAGCTGTATGGATCCGACCGCCGAGTATGATGAAAAGAGGCATTGAGCATGGTATACCGCTATCTCAACATGTTATGAACCTTCTAATAGAGTTAAAAGAGATTTCTCCAGAAAGTGAATACTTATTTCCAAGCCGTGACAATATTAATAAACCGATTTCTAATCTGACATTTAATGCGGCATTAAACAGGTTGGGGTATCGAGGTAAGCAAAATCCCCATGGATTTAGGCATATTGCATCAACAAATTTGAATAAAAATTTTAGTTCTAAATCTCAGGTGATCGAGTCTGCGCTGTCTCACTTAAAAGGTGGCGTTAAAGGGGCATATGATAAAGAAGCACATCTAGAAGAACGCTACGAAATAATGCAATGGTGGAGTAATTATATCGAGTCTTTACTTAAGCATTAACACAAAAACGTGATCACTTTTTTTGTGTTTTAGGACGGATGGGATTTGAATTATTTTTTTTTGATAGCATGGTTTCTCTATTATTAAACGAGGATCCTCAATTGGATCATTTTAGAGCACATACATCACATACTCGTCGTAGTATTGTACGTACTGTTAAAAAATTTGATGATTTAGATATACCAGTGGTTTGTCACAATATGAAGCCATTTCGCTTAAAATACAACCAAGTTTGTGAGTTGCTTAATGTAACACGAGATTGCTTACGTAAAATCATCGAAAATGATCTTTCATTTCCACGGCCATTGAAAGAATGTAGTACTCGTCAAGCAGCAGTATATTTTGATACAGCCGAAATTGAAGAGTGGTATAAAACTTACAAAGCTAAATGTAGGAGTGAATAATCACTATTTAAACAACCATCTAGGCAATACTAGATGATCAATTCCACATAGCAAACACACAATGTGTTTATATCCATTTCGGGGCTATGCAAAAAAACCACTTTAAGTGGTTTTTTAATTTTCTAGTCTTCAGATTCTATATGCAGGGTCGACTCTAGTTATGATCTAAAGAAACAATAAATTTCTCAATCATTCTTCGCTCAACCTCAGGTAATTTTTGCAGGGTGCTCACAAGGGGATCAACACCTAATGCACTCATATCTTTACTTCGTCCTAGGATGTAGTCTGCTGATATATTAAGTACGACAATGAGCTTATAAAAATTTTCTAAAGAAGGTTTACGTGAGCCCGACTCAAAATGCGCAATAGAGGTTACGGGTATTCCCATTTTTTCAGCAAGTTCTTGCTGTGTCAGCTTTCGTATCTTTCTGACTTCTTTCAATCGAATTTTAAGTTCATTCGAGTCTAATTCAAGTGTCATTATTACCGCCAAATAGACAATAAAAACTTGACGTTTTAGTCATGTTTTTATATAAATATAGACATAGTTTAGATGCTTACTTGTGAAACGAGAAGTAACTAAATCATTACTTGATAAAAATCTAAATCAATTGAAGGCCAAACGCTCATGATGAATTATTCTTCGAGTCGAATTTTGACATCGATGCATCCTAGTATTCGACATCTGAATATTCGCAATGTAGCTAAAATTGTAGCCTCAAAAATTATTTGTAATACGCAATTACAGTTGCAATATAATCCTGCCTTTTGTAGGCAACTGGGCGTATCAACTTATCTCAACACGCACATAGGATTAGCTTATTTCATTGATGATCGCTATTTTGACCATTATGGTTTACAACCGGAAAACATAATAAATTTTTCAGATGTCTATGCTCAATTGTTGCATGACTTTTATGAGTTTTCAGGTTATCAGCCAGATCAGCTATGATCTAGGTTGCGACGGCGTACATAGG
The DNA here is from genome assembly GCF_049898185.1 of Acinetobacter sp. 40AMC3-4. Taxonomy (GTDB): domain Bacteria; phylum Pseudomonadota; class Gammaproteobacteria; order Pseudomonadales; family Moraxellaceae; genus Acinetobacter. The sequence continues at coordinate 60,463 of NZ_JAFCXG010000008.1, read as the reverse complement.
ATCAGTAAAACCAACATGCAATAGCGTAAGGCGGTTAGTGCCTTTCCATTGTTTTGTGATACTAGTTCAAGCTTAAAAGCATTACTTAAACTGCTGTTCATTCGGTAAGGTATTGATTTAATATGCATTTTTTCAATAAGCTTATCTTGTGAGATTTTAGGAGGTAGAGCGGTCTGCCAATATTTTGCTGGAAATAAAGAATAAATACCTGTCAAAAATCGATTTGCTAGTCTTACTTCAGCACTGTTAAAGATTAATCCCGCGTGTGAAATGTTAGCCTTCATTTCAAAAATAGCTAGTGCATTTAATATATGGATATCATTATAACTATGCTGGTTGAGCTGTTTAAAAAAATATTCTAAGACTATTTTTTCTTCCGTTGTTTCAATATGCGGAAGTATGCGTTGTGATTTATCAGCATCAATAATGAAGCGAGGCCGGTTCTTGCGATTTTTGAGTTGTTTGAGTCTAAGTATATTTTGTTGCCACAGTATGAGGGTCTCAATTGAAAAGTCATACTTTTGAGCAAGAAGCTCAGGTGTATAAGATTGATCTAATGCCTTGAGTATTTTTGCGATCAGAGGGAATGGATAAGCTGACTTGCTCGTTCCATAAATAAAAATGTTGTTCTCTGCTTGAGTTAAATCAACTTTAATATTAGATGTGTTGATGTATTCATCAGGCGTTGCTATAGATTTTATTTTTATTGTTCGTGATATTTGTTCATCGTAATAGCTAAGCGCTATTTGATGGTGTCGTGGTGATTTTAAGCTAGGACAGATTTTTTGAATAACGGTTCGATCCAAACATGGGTCAAATTTTCTTAACTGATAACCTGCCATTATGTAAGCTAGATGCAAATAGCTCCTAAACGTTTCAGTGGGATCAATATGACCTAATATATGGGATAGTAAATACCAACAGTCTTGTGGTGTTTTAGAACGTAAGAGATCATTTCGGAGTAGCTGATAGTGATCGTTTGAATAGTCCGTGAAGGCATTTACAAACTCATAGTCCATATTCAAGATCATAGCGAGATTGTTTGTTGCACTATGTCTTAACGAATGAAAGGTATAACAATGACTTGGCAACATTGCATCAAGTATCTTTTGTAATGGTGTGGTGACCATATATGGCTTAATACGTTCTGTGCTATTCCAAAGTGTAAATAGATAGTCATTGGATGAATAAGCCCTACGGCGTGTCGTGCAGTATCTCTGAAATTTAAAATGCTCTTCTTCTGTAAGTAGAATTTGAAGGTTGAGATTACGTTCAGCACTATCTGTTTTAAGTAAATGTTCTTGTTTCTTTGAACGATATGGACGGATCCAAATTGAACTGGCTTGAACACCTTCCACGTCTTTAATTCGTAAGCCGAGCATTTCATTGATGCGCATCCCTGAGCGAAAAGCTATCGTATATACGATACTTAGCATTTCTAAATCATGTACCGTATAGCGTGGGTTTTGATAGCCTTTGAGTTGGATGAGCATCTGTTGAAAAGTTTTTGCAGAGATGATTTCAGCTTTTGGTGAGCTGAAATCTTGCCCTTCGGTCTGCAGTGGAAAGGATTCAGCATTGAATAGCATTTGTTGAAATTGATGGAATCGTTTTAAGAGGGCGAATTTCTGTGATTTAGATTTACCGATGCCGTTTAACATACGGTTGTAGATCACGTCTAGATGGTCGTTGAGATTGGATTCTTCTATAAAGTCAGTGCTATGTAGTAACCATGTCTCTGCTAACTTGGTGTAATAGCTATAAATTGAGGAATGGCGAATCTTCTGCTGTTGGTTGATATAGCGTAAGTACTTGTTTTGATCAATTTGATAAAGCTTGGCGATAGATTCAATATCTTCTACGGCAGGATGAAATAAGCTAAATAGCCAAAGCCCAAGCCGTTTAGCATTTTCTGGAAGATGGGCATGTTGGTTGTGCAGTAGGTTACATAGATCCGTGGTGATCTTATGAGTATTTTTGAAGCACGTTAAAATTTGTTTATGCAAAGCAGTGAGTGCCTCAAGAGGATCTGCAGTGTGTAATTGTTCCTCTTTTGCTTTGTTATTGGTATTTTGGGGTTGTGGTTCTTCAGCTTGATGGGAGTGGTCAAGTATTGGCTGAGGTGAGAGATAGCGTTTAAAAGCACTTGGACTTAAGCCACAGGTTTCTATTTCTTCAGTTAAACACTGTGCAAGCGCAGAACTTAATTTGACCTTTTCTAGTTGCATAAATGAATGACTAGAGGCTTGTAAAAGCTGATAAAATTTCTTCTGGTTAAAAGAAAGCTCTAAGGCATTAAAAACGTAACGGATATAAGTGTAACAATCGTGTTGGATATCTATTGATTGTGTTTTAAATCGAGAAATCCAGAGCTGAGTTAACCGATCGGGTACGAAATTTCGTGATTTTCTTAAGGTTTGTTTAGGATCATATAAATCACCATAGTGTGGTGAATGAGGTTCTAAAAAAATGAGCGGTAGTTGTAATGCCTGAAGATGATAGATTGGGCCTTGTTCTTTTAAATTTTCTAACAAGGCATCTAAGCTGGAAAGATTAGAGATTCCGCCATACAGGATTGCGCAGATCAGGATGTTTCCTATACTTTCATCCGCTGTAAAACCATTTGCCGTGTACCAATATCTTAAAAGCTTTTCTTTAAGCTGTACTGCGAATTTTGAACCATCAAGCCACGATTCATTGAATATTAATGGTGTGCGTTGAATAGAAACTAGGTATTGAGTTGGTAAAGGTACGTCTGTTTGAAGACTTCGATTGTATTGAATAATCTGTTTTCGGAAATGCTGATAAAAGTTCTTTTTTAAAGAAAAGCTAAGTTTATGTTGATCTAGATGCTGAGTCACTTGGTTAAAGAGAGCTGGTATTCCTTCTGATTGCTGTGCTTGCTGTAATTGTTCGAACGATAGAAATTCATCGATGATTGCTTGAATTTGTAAGCGCTCTTTTATGCGCTTTTGATCTCTATTCTTTGTACGGCGTTCATGTGCATAGTGTTTTTCTTTAAGCATGTTCATCCATTCCATCAATTTTATAAGTGTGCTGCATCTCGTTAAGATGAGTAGTGAGGGTTCTATATTGTTGAAGTGAGAGACTTGAGAATTTTTGCCCCATTTCTTGTTGATGCTGCTCATGCCCAAACAGGGCTAAAATTAAATTTTCATCTACTTTTTCAGTGAGATATGCACGAGTCGTGTGCCTAAGCCAATTTGCATGATCAAGTTGCATAATACGAGTGAAACTGCTGACTAAATGAGGGCTAAGTGCTTGCCATTGTCCATGTTGATAGACACTGAGGAGAGGCTTTTTACTGCTTAAAATTTCTTGAATATACGGTTGATGCTCTGGGTACAGTTGTTGGAATTCATTTAAATAGGTAATGAATAAGCGGATTTGCTTTACAACAAAATCACATAGAGGAATTAATCGACCATCATTTGTTCTACTGTGAATTTCTTTATCTGAAAGCCAAAGCCATTGTTGTTTTAAATCGAAATTTTTTAAGAAACCTGGGAAGTCGCTGACAGGTCGAGCTGCACTGAACAATAATAAGATATGCCAAAGCCATACATTATAGTGATTAAACATATCAAGCATTTTTCCTTGATGTTCAGCTTGAATGATCTGATGTTGTAAGTATGCAAATATAGCCGTTACTATTGCTGGTTTAGGGGCTTTACAACTACCAAACCTTTGTTGCTCATCATCGATGACATAGATTTCTTTTGCTAAGTCTTTTGATAGCTGATGTACTGTACCCTGATAGCTTTGCTGCAAACGGTAGATTGGATACGAACAATATGAAATAGAAACCGATCGATTGGCATCAATACCCGTAAGTATGTCAGCGAGTTGCTCGTTCTTGGTATGTCTATAAATACAATGATGTAGTAAAACACTTATTTTTTTAGTTGATAAAGACGGAATAAACAGTTCGTGACGGCATTTTTTTAATGCTTGATTGACTTGCTCCTGGCTCACAACAGGAGATTTTTTTAGACCATCTACTAATTCTTTAATTAGTGGTAAGTCGAAGTAGGTCACTTGATTGAGTAACTGTTCTTTAAATTTAAAGTCAGTGTTCTCAAATAGCGTGAATTTTGAACGTAAAAAATATTGGTCGTTTTCTAAAATGAGCTTCTGTCGATTATTTAGGACACGGCGCTGATTTGTCTGTAACTCCAGCCATTGCTCAATCGGAACACCGCTTAAGAAACTGAGTAGAATAAAAAGATACGCTTTATTTTTTTCTGGATGATTCAAATAGACTTGATGGCAATGTTTTACAAGTAAGCTCAGGCTGTTGAAATCTGGATAATGCTTGCTACAGCTAAAATTATGTTGTTGTCTAATGATATGCTGTTGTGTCAGTTTACTCACTTGATGTTGCAAATAACTCGATTGGCTTGCTAAAGGCGATACCTGCGCTGTATTGAGTGAGTATTGCTGATTTGGCTGTTCATCCTGTAATTCCTCATAAAAGAGAGCAGGATGCTGTTTCTGAGGCATGTCATATGGACAGTGTAAAATGACGTTGTGTTCATCCAAATAAATTGGCTCATCGATGTGCTTGGGTGGTGCTGAGTAATGTTTCTTGGGTTTAAGTGCTAAGACATAATCATAGAATCGCCGTATATCAAGCAGTAATAGATACTGAAAACGATTGAGTTTAGAGTCGTTTTCTAATTCCCGTAAACTCTTCACGAAGTCAGCCAAGGTAATCTCATGGCTAGGCAATTGCTCCCATAACCACAAATATTCCTGCTGATACCGATTCAATTGTTTGCCTTGTTGCGATGCGGCATAAGCTTCGTTTGCTAATCTAAATCGATTAAACACTCTAATAATGGTGGTTTGGTGATCCTTTTCAGTCGGATTCGGAATTGCTTTAAGAATACATGCTGCATGTAAATTATGCACAGCCCATCGTTGTATAACAGGATATTCATGCTGATCTACTGAATAGAGATAGGCACAGATCGGATGTTTAGACACACTTGGGGGGAGAGGTAGTTTTGTTGGGAGTTCAAACTTAGAGTCTGCATCGAAGCTGACTGTTGTTTTCAATAAGGGTTTTAATTCAGGGATTAAGACTGTAGGTTTTAAGTACTGTGCGATAGCATTTTGATAGTCCTGATCAAAAAATTCATGATCTAGCATTCGCTCAATGATGTTTTCAATTTTCATGGTCTAAACTCCAAAATTGTGATGCGCATGGTTGTACGCTCGTGAGTGCTTTACATTTATTTTTGAGTGCTTGAATTCGTAGGTCGTGAGTGCCGTTGATTTGCTTCTGGCGATAAAGTAGCTGATTACGACTGCAATCGATTAACTTAGCGAGTAGGTCTCGAGAAAGACTGCATCTGGGTTTGTCATAAAGCTTTTGATTCACATCGTAAATTGCTTGTTTCGATAGAGACTGATTTAAGTTATGAAGTAGCTTATCGGGATTAAGAGCCTGTGGATTGATCTTGAGCTCAGTCATCAACTTAAAGAGTGTGTTGCTGAGTTGATATTGAACCTGAATGAGGTCTACATCAGCTTCTACAATGCTTCGAGCTTTGATTCGAATATTTTGTTGTTGTGCTATATAAACAAGAAGAAAGTTATCTGTTGCGAATAACTCAGCTGGAGCAGGTGCAGTAGCAGATATTAGGCTCACGTCATGTTGAAAGTGTGTTGGCAGTTGCGAGGCATTTAAAATCTGAGCGTAGCTTTGGTAAATTTTGAACAGAGGCGGGTAAGGACGGATCATGACATCCTTTGTATAAAACGGTCTTTTATTGGCTAGCTGAGAATTTGCTTTTGTAGGCTTCATTTATTCGCCCTCCTGATTTTTTTAACTTAGATCAAGAAGTACAAAAAACTTTTAATTTTTATAAAAAGATCAAGAAAGTGGTTATAAATGTGGGCGGTTTTTGATGAATTTGAGAGGCTCAAAGCGGGTGGGAAATAGGGTGTATTTGGAATTTTTATTTTAAGTTATTGATTTTATTTGATGTGAATGTGGCTGGTTTCTTCGTGTTTTGTATTTTTTGTATTATCTCTGTGGTAGTTTAAATATGGCCCAAGGTATTGATGATGCTTTAGTAGAAATTTTAGGTGCTAAACAAATTAATGCCTTACGTAAGGCCGGTCACTACCGACGAGATGTGTATTAATGCTTAGCTAGATTGGCATAAATTCTATTTCTACAATCCTCCATCGATGGGGGGATTTTTTTATGGCCATCTGAATAATTATCGGCAATCACATATTTTTTAATAATTAAGATGTCTTGCACGAAGCAAATTTCAAAATAATTAGATAGACACGGCAAAAATAAAACGCTTGGCAAAATAAGATTGGCATGAATAGTGCATTATTTTAATGCAAATCATTCATTTAATGCTGAATTTAGCATCAATTTAGTTCACGAATCACGATAAAAGAAATTGAGATTGGGTATTTATGAAAATCTATACGGAAAGACTTGAGGGTAATGTCGTACAAGAAAATGTTGAGATAGTTGAACTGACATTTGATACACGACAAAAGAGCCGTTTTCGTGCAACTTTAGCTAACGGGCACGATATTGGTGCAGATTTACCCCGTACCGGCATTTTAAGGCACGGTTCATATATCGCAACTCAAGAGGGTGATGTACTGCGTGTCGATGCCAAAGCAGAAAAACTCATGAAAGTAGAAGCACCAAGCAGCTTTGATTTATTAAAAGCAGCGTATCACTTAGGTAATCGTCACGTCCCTTTAATGCTCACACCAACGGCGCTGTATTTTGAGCCAGATCATGTATTGGCTGAAATGATAATTGGACTTGGTTTAACGGTATATGAAACCATGCATCCATTTGAGCCTGAAAGCGGTGCTTATGCACAGCATCAGCATGATCACAGATTAAGCCCAATTAAGGCTTTGCATCATGTTCACACCTAATGCTTCACAGCTTTTAAGTCTGTTGACTTTGTCCTCAACGGCACTACCAATTGGGGCGTACTGTTATTCTCAAGGGGTAGAAAGTGCGATTGATCAGAGCTTAATTTTTGATGAAACCTCGAGCATTACTTATTTTGAAGAAGTGCTTGAAATGCTTTTGGTACGGTTTGAGCTGCCCGTTTTGAAACGCCTAATAATATCTTTTGATCAGCCTGAGCAGTTTGAATACTGGGCGCAGTTATATAGAGCAAGTCGAGAAAGCAAAGAGTTATTGGCTGAATCACAGCAATTGGCATTTTCATTAAATGCGTGGATTCGTGATGTGCTGAAAAAGCCTGTGAAATTAAAAAAGCAGATCGGTTTCGTACCCATCTATGCGCATCTTTGTGGGCAACTCGAACTTGATGTTGCAGAGGTTTTGACTGCTTATACCTTTACCGTACTTGAAAATCAGGTGTTGGCTGCCGTGAAAACTGTACCACTTGGACAGATGAGTGGACAACGGATTTTATGGCATGTGCATGGGCTGATTCCAGAGGCAATTGAACGTGCTTTAGCACTGCAAGATGCTGAACTCAGTAGCGCCTTACCTAATTACGCCATGCTCAGTATGGCACACGAAACACAATATTCACGATTATTTAGATCTTAAAAATAAAGGACATTTCACATGACAGAACGTAGCCCATTACGCGTAGGTATTGGCGGTCCAGTTGGTTCAGGTAAAACAGCGCTTACTTTAAATTTATGTCAGGCACTGCGTGAAAAATACAATATGGCGGTGGTGACCAATGATATTTATACCAAAGAAGATTCCAACTTTTTAACACGCCATGAAGCTATGTCACCTGAGCGTATTGTTGGTGTAGAAACAGGTGGTTGCCCGCATACCGCAATTCGTGAGGACGCCTCCATTAACCTAGCGGCTATTGATGACCTGTGCGAAAAATTTGATGGCCTTGAACTGATCATTATTGAAAGTGGCGGTGATAATTTGGCAGCAACATTTAGCCCGGAACTTTCAGATTTAACCCTGTATGTAATTGATGTGGCGGGTGGGGAGAAAATTCCGCGTAAAGGTGGCCCCGGTATTACCAAATCTGATTTGTTAATCATAAACAAAACCGACCTTGCACCAATGGTTGGAGTAAATTTAGATGTGATGGATCAAGACGCGAAACGTATGCGCGGTGAAAAACCTTTTCTATTTTCCAATATGAAAACTAAAGATGGCTTAAATGACATCATCAGCTTTATTGAGAAACAAGGTTTGTTTAAAGCATAAGGGGCATCCACTATGAAGTTATTATTGCAAAGAATTACCTTCACATCGTTGGCATTCTTTCCCTTGGTAGCAATGGCGCATCCAGGCCATGAGCATAGCCATAATAGTTTTATCAGCGGTTTTGTGCATCCATTTACAGGGCTTGATCATCTAATGATGGCGTTAGCATTTGGCGTATTGATTTGGACTGCACACCAGCGCTGGAAATGGGCCGGATTATTCGGTTTATCTGCCGCAATGATTGTCGGTTTTATGATCGGTGCACAATTCAACTTAGCAACAGCAATTGCTGAAAACGGCATTATTGCGTCGTTAATTGTATTGGCTGTTGCTCTTTGGACCAAAACCAATAAAGCCGTTCCTTTTATTGCTGCACTTTTGGCCGGTTTTCATGGCATCGCACATGGTACGGAACTTGGCCAAAGCGGTCAGGCAGTTTTACTGGTCGTTGGTATGGTTACAGCGATGGCATCTATATACGTATTCGGTTTGCTCGTCGGCGCATTTATTCAAAAATATGTGCCTTATGGTAAGCAAATGATTGGTGCTTTGACAGCTATTGTTGCTGTAATTGGTTTAGCTTGATGCCTCATTCATCTCAAATAATAGGGAGATGCAAATGAATGATCTGGTATTAAGCGAAACAAAATTTATATCGACACAACAGCAGCATAACAGCCAACTGTGGTATGCCTGTTTGGAACTTGGTTTTGCCTATCAAGTACAGTCAAATCGAACCGTATTACAGCATCGCAAGCATCATGGGCCTGTACGCGTTCAGAAGATGTTGTGGCCTGAAAAAACTGGTATTTGCCATGCAATTATTGTGCATCCACCAGCAGGAATTGCTGGCGGAGACCATCTGACTTTTGATATGAAAGTTGAGGCGAATGCGCATGCGTTAGTTACCACGCCCGGTGCAGGAAAATGGTACAAAACCAATGGCAAGCAAGCCTATCAGCATATTCATATACATGTCGCAGCACAGGCGACATTTGAATGGTTACCGCAAGAAACCATGCTTTTTGATGGTGCCAATGCAGACTCTGAAACACATATTCATCTAGATGAAATGGCCAGTTTTATTGGGTGGGATATGTTGGTCATCGGTCGACAAGCACGTGGTGAAATTTTTCAGCAAGGGCAATACCAAAGCAAATTTAGGCTGTATCGTGCAGACAAATTATTGGTTGCAGATAGTTTAAATTTTAAGGGGCAGGATCGGTGGCTTACATCCTGTTTAGGTATGAATGGACATGCTGTGATGGGAAGTTTCTGGGCAGTAGCACCATCGCGTTTAAGGCAAACAACATTACTGGCTGAACATATCGAATTAATCCGTGAATTGATTATGCGGATGAATCTAGCGGTGACTTTAACCCTGTTAGATGATGTGATTTGTGCACGTTATTTAGGCGATGATGTACGTGAATGCCATGATGCTTTTGCAGCAGTCCGTGCCCGTTTAAGACGCTATTGGTATGACCTAGCAGAAGAATTCCCACGGATTTGGCGCACTTAAGTTTTGCCATCATTGGAAAGTAGATAGGTCTAGCAAGATTAATAGATTAAGTGTTCATTTTACCTTTGGGTTAGGACACTAAAAATCAAAACGTGCGAGAGCGAAAGAAGAATTTGCACGCATTTTGCATTCTACATTTTAGAAGATTAGGAAATTGTTATGGAACTTAATCCAACTGAAAAAGATAAATTATTAATTTTTACCGCAGGCCTTGTTGCTGAGCGTCGTAAAGCGCGTGGATTAAAATTGAATTATCCAGAATCAATTGCATTTATTTCAGCAGCACTGCTTGAGGGCGCACGCGATGGCATGTCAGTGAGCGAGTTAATGCATTACGGCACAACCTTGTTAAGTCGTGAAGATGTCATGGATGGTGTCGCGGAAATGATTGCAGAAGTGCAGGTCGAAGCTACTTTTCCAGATGGTTCAAAGTTAGTCACAGTTCATCAACCCATTGTCTAATAAAAATAAGGAGTAAGCCATGATTCCTGGTGAAATTATTACGCCTGATTCAGACATTGAAATGAATGTCGGACGAGAAACACTGAAAATGCGTGTTGCTAATGCAGGCGATCGACCAATTCAAGTCGGTTCTCATTTTCACTTTGCTGAAGCCAATGATGCTTTGCAATTTAATCGAGAGCAAGCTAGAGGCTATCGACTCAACATCGCTGCTGGAACAGCAGTTCGTTTTGAACCGGGCCAAAGTCGAGATATCGAATTGGTTGCACTTGCAGGTAAACGTGAGGTGTATGGGTTTGCAGGGCGTGTTATGGGTAAATTGGATTAACTATTTTTATGCTCAAGTGTCTTGTTGAACAATTAAATTATTGTTAGTAATAAGTTCAATAAGTACATGAAAAAGCATAAGAGAATTAAATGTTAATAATGAAAATACGCCCAGCAACTGTTGATGATGTTGAAGCCATCGCTGCTGTTATTGAACCTTTTGTCGATTATGTTGTCGTGACTGAAGAAGGACGTGAACGCTTTAAACCTGATATGTTGAAAAACATCTTCCAACAACCACTTATTCATTATTTTGTGGCAGAAATTAATGAAGAAATCGTTGGGAATTTGGCGTATATCGCTCCATCTCATGTCATGCATTATTTCTTAAAAGCTGAATATCACGGTCAAGGTTATGGTCGACAAATGTGGGACTTTTTAGAGCAAGAAATACTTAAAAATGATCCCGATATAATCACAATAAATTCAAGTCATTATGCACTCGATATTTATAAAAAATATGGATTTGAAGTGGTCGGTGCGCTAACGGAGAAATGGGGTATTCAATTTATTCCGCTGCAAAAGCTGCTAAAGCCAAAAAATCTAGAATAGGAAATATATTAATGAAAATGTCTCGCCGTGCTTATGCGGAAATGTTTGGCCCTACAGTAGGTGATAGAGTTCGCTTAGCTGATACAGAATTGTTTATTCAAGTTGAACAAGACCTCACGACTTATGGTGAAGAAGTTAAATTTGGCGGTGGCAAGGTCATTCGCGATGGTATGGGACAGTCACAATTATTGTCTGATGAGGTCGCTGATACCGTCATTACCAATGCTTTAATTGTCGATTGGTGGGGTATTGTCAAAGCCGATGTTGGACTTAAAAATGGTCGTATCTGGAAAATAGGTAAAGCAGGTAACCCTGATATTCAACCTGACATTACAATTCCTTTAGGTGCAGCAACTGAAGTCATCGCAGGTGAAGGACAAATCTTAACGGCGGGAGGGATTGATACTCACATTCATTGGATTTGCCCACAACAAGTTGAAACAGCACTAATGTCAGGCACAACTACAATGATTGGTGGTGGTACAGGCCCCGCCGCAGGAACATCTGCAACCACAGTAACTCCAGGCCCATGGCATATTGCGACCATGCTACAAGCTATTGATGATTTACCTATGAATATTGGTCTGTTAGGTAAAGGCAACTTGAGTCAGCCAGAACCAATCGCTGAACAAATCAAAGCCGGTGTGGTGGGTTTAAAATTACATGAAGACTGGGGATCGACGCCAGCCGCGATTGATAACTGTCTAAGTGTGGCGGATCAATACGATGTACAAGTTGCCATTCACACAGACACACTAAATGAAAGTGGCTTTCTAGAAGAAACCTTAGCAGCATTTAATAACCGGACCATCCACACTTACCATACTGAGGGTGCGGGCGGTGGTCACGCACCAGATATTTTAAAAGCAATTGGTCAACCCAATGTTTTACCATCTTCAACCAATCCCACACGTCCATATACCGTCAATACCATTGATGAACATTTAGATATGTTGATGGTTTGCCACCATTTAGACCCTGCAATTTCTGAAGATGTTGCTTTTGCTGAAAGTCGGATTCGCCGTGAAACTATTGCTGCAGAAGATATCTTGCAGGATATGGGCGCAATTGCCATGATGTCTTCCGACTCGCAAGCGATGGGGCGTGTGGGTGAAGTAATATTACGTACTTGGCAGACAGCACATAAAATGAAAGTGCAACGCGGCCCACTCGAAGGTGATAATCAAAATCACGATAACAATCGTGTGAAGCGCTATATTGCTAAATATACGATTAATCCTGCCATTACCCATGGATTAAGCCATGAAGTTGGTTCGATTGAAGTGGGTAAATTAGCCGATATTGTTTTATGGAAGCCTGCATTTTTTGGTGTTAAGCCCTCGATGATTATTAAAGGCGGAATGATTGCAGCTGCGCCGATGGGTGATATTAATGCTTCAATTCCAACGCCACAGCCTGTGCATTATCGTCCGATGTTTGGCGCTTACCCTCGTGGCGTACATAACACCTGCATTACCTTTTTATCGCAAGTGGCAATAGAGCAAGGCATACATGAACAATTGGCTTTAAAGAAGTTGATTAGTCCTTGTAAAGCCACGCGTAATATCTCGAAAGCAGATATGAAGTTAAATACTTATTGTCCTGTAATGGAGGTTGACCCTGAGATTTATGAAGTACGTGCAGATGGTGTGCATTTGACTTGTGAGCCTGCGGAAGTGTTACCAATGGCGCAGCGTTACTTCTTATTTTAATCATTTCCAAAACACTATTTCACAAAGCCTTTCTGAATATGAAAGGCTTCTCTTTTTTAAATTTTAGTATTTTTGAAAAGTAAATAATCTTTAAAATATGAAAATACGACTACCTCTATAAGGGCTAACAATCCAAAAAATGTAAAATTTAATAATTTATGATTATACCCATCTACCAATAAGTGTAAAAAACAAATGAAATCATGATTCCACAGGCAAGTCTTAAAAGATTAATGCAGATAGGCTTTGTTGCACAAACCTATCTGTAAAGGCTTTTTCAGCGATATAATTTTCAAATGAAGAAGCCTACACACAAAATCTACCGCACAACCAATTGGCCCGCATATAACCGAGCACTCATGAGTCGCGGAAATATTGCCATTTGGTTTGATCCTGCTACGCAATGGTATGCTCCATCAAAAGGCAAACAAGGGCGAAATCAAACCTACTCCGACGCAGCTATCCAATGCTGCTTAATGATTAAATCCTTATTCCGTCTATCTTTACGTATGGTCACTGGCTTTGTGCAAAGTCTGATTAAACTTTGCGGATTAAATTGGACCGCACCAGATTACAGTACGCTTTGTAGAAGACAAAAGCATTGAGCAGATTGACTCTGTTTATACCGATGGAGCTTATGACACCAAGCAATGCCGTCAGGTCATTGCAGATCGGCAAGCACATGCGGTGATTCCACCTAGAAAAAATGCGAAACCATGGAAAGATACAAAGAGTAGCTCGCTAGAGCGAAATGAATTACTTCGAACAGTTAAACGTTTAGGCAGGACATTATGGAAAAAATGGTCAGGCTATCATCGCCGCAGTTTGGTGGAAACCAAGATGCATTGCATCAAATTATTAGGCGATAAATTAATGGCAAGAAGCTTTCCTAGTCAGGTGAATGAAATTCATGCACGTGTAGCAGTCCTCAACAGATTTACGGAATTAGGTCGACCACTTACCCAAGTTACGCCTTAAATTTGGCTCAATTAGGGGCGCTTTGCATTTCAAATCTTTGTGCAACAAAGCCGAAAGGAAATAAAACTTGTATACTAAGTTTTGGCGCACTAATTGCTTAATTCATTCTATTTTTTGACTGTTTGATATAACAAATTAGGAAGTGGATGTGACAGCAACATATTTACGTGGGCAAGATCTGATAGACCAGATTCAACAACAAGACTATTCCAGAGATCTGATTGGCTATCATGGAGAACCACCCAAAGTGGAATGGCCAAATGGTGCTCGTGTCGCGGTTCAGTTTGTATTGAACTATGAAGAAGGCGGTGAAAACCATGTAGAACATGGTGATGCAGGTTCAGAACAGTTTTTGTCAGATATTATTGGCGCGGCCAGTTTTCCAGACAAACACATGTCGATGGATTCCATGTACGAATATGGCTCACGAGCGGGCTTTTGGCGCATTCACCAAGAGTTTAAAAAACGCCAACTCCCCATGACCATTTTCGGTGTGGGTATGGCTTTGGCACGCAATCCTTACATTGTGAAAGCGATTAAAGCAGCCAATTATGATGTCGTATCGCATGGTCAACGTTGGTTGCATTATCAAGATATGCCAATCGAACAAGAACGCCAACATATGGATCAAGCTATTAGCGTGCTTGAAACGCTATTTGGTAAAACACCAATCGGTTGGTATACCGGACGTGATAGCCCGAATACTCGAAAATTACTTGCTGAATTTCCTCAGATTCAATATGACTGTGACTATTATGGCGATGACTTACCATTTTGGAGCACAGTGACGAATGTAGATGGTGCAACACGTCCGCATTTAATCATTCCATATACACTTGAAAGTAATGATATGAAGTTTTGCTCGCCGGGTGGTTTTAATAGTGGTGAGCAATTTTATCAATACCTTAAAGATGCCTTTGATGTGTTATATGCCGAAGGTGAAACTGCGCCAAAAATGCTATCTATTGGTATGCACTGTCGTATTTTAGGGCGACCAGGACGCTTTAAAGCACTACAAAGATTCTTAGATTATGTGCAATCGCATGAAAAAGTATGGGTTTGTCGTCGTGCCGATATTGCAGAACATTGGATAAAACACCATGCACCGTAATAAAAAAAATAAAGAAGAAAGAGAGGCTTAGCGCCTCTTTTTTTGTGCCTATAAAAAGCAATTTGTCTAAGAAATAAGGGATTGGCATTGATATTGCAAAACATGTTTTGAACGAACATTAAATATTTTTAGGCGATTTAATAGTGCAACTTGTTGAATTTAATCAAGCATCCGAAGCCGATGTAAAAACATTTTTAAAGCACTGTGTGCAAATTGAAAGCTGGGCGAATGAGCTGCTCAGTCAGCGTCCGTATGCATCATTAGACAGTATTTTGGAATACGCGGCTCAAGCTGCTCGTACATGGTCGTGGGAAGAAATTAAATCTGCTTTAGATAATCACCCGCGTATTGGTGAAAAAAAAGCCCAAGCTGAACTTTCTGAATTAGAAAAGAATTTTTCCAACCGTGAACAATCCGCTATTTCAGCCGATGAAGAAACACAAATGGCATTGCTCAAAGGCAACATCGCTTATGAAAAAAAGTACGGCTATATCTTCTTAATTAAAGCTTCAGGCTTAAGCAGTGAAAATGTATTACAAGCATTGCAGTACCGTCTGCTGAATGATCCAGAAACTGAAAAGCGTATTGTCCATCATCAATTGGCTGAAATTGCCTTATTAAGATTAAAACAGGAGCTAAGTGCATGATCAGCTCACATATTTTAGATACAAATCTGGGGAAACCTGCTGCCAATGTCTTGATTAAATTATTCAATGCAGACGGTATGTTACTTGGTGAAGGGCAAACCAATGCAGATGGCCGTGTGACCGACTTTGGTTTAAGCGAATTTTCTACGGGTAGCTATAGCTTAGAGTTTGCCACAGCGGACTATTTTGAAAGTCTTAATACCGAAACTTTTTTCCCAAAAGCAGTGATTCATTTCTTAGTAAAAGATGCCTCACAGCATTTTCATATTCCTTTGTTGATTAGCCCTTTTGCCTATTCAACATATCGCGGTAGCTAAAAACAGCATCATAAAACGGATCGGGGGATATAAAAATGACAGAACAAAATCAAACAGTTTCACCAGAACATGAATATTTAGGTGCAGGGAAAAGCCTAGCTTATGGCTTACAACATGTATTGACGATGTATGGCGGTATTATTGCGCCGCCACTGATTATTGGTACAGCCGCAGGACTTGAACCTGCACAAATTGGTTTATTAATTGCAGCAGCATTATTTGTCGGTGGTTTAGCCACGATTTTACAAACGGTCGGTGTGAAATACATCGGTGCAAAATTACCCCTAGTTCAAGGCGTATCCTTTGCTGGTGTGGCAACGATGATTGCCATAGTCACTGCAGGTGGTGGGCTTTCGGCAGTATATGGTGCGGTTATTGTTGCTTCATTAATCGGTTTCTTTTTAGCACCATATTTTTCAAAAATTATTCGTTTTTTCCCGCCAATCGTGACCGGCTGCGTGATTACCGTGATTGGTTTGTCATTGCTACCTGTCGCAGTACGTTGGATGATGGGTGGAAATAGCAAAGCGCCTGATTGGGGCAGTGCTGAAAATATTAGTTTGGCTTTTCTAACTTTAGCCATTGTCATTGTGCTGAATATTACTCGAAACGCTACAATTCGTCGTTTATCCATCTTATTAGCAATTGTGCTAGGTACAGTGCTGGCATATGCGATGGGCTTTGGCGATTTCTCAAAAGTCGCAAATGGCAATTGGATTCAATTCCCAAGTTTCTTTGCCTTTGGTATGCCAACATTTGAACTGAGTGCCATTATTGCCATGCTAATTGTGACATTGGTGATTATGACTGAAACTACAGCTGATATTATCGCTGTTGGTGAAATTGTCGGTACCAAAGTCGACGCTGAACGTATTACCAATGGGCTACGTGCCGATATGCTTTCAAGTGCAGCAGCACCAATATTTGGCTCATTCATGCAAAGTGCCTTTGCACAAAATGTAGGCTTGGTCGCGATTACTGGTGTAAAAAGCCGTTTTGTTGTTGCAGCGGGTGGCTTAATTTTAGTTGTATTGGGTATTTTACCAATTATGGGCCGTTTGATTGCTGCAATTCCTGTACCGGTATTGGGTGGCGCAGGTTTGGTATTGTTCGGTACAGTGGCTGCAAGTGGTATTCGTACTTTAGCTAAAATTGATTATAGTGAGCAAAAGAACCTAATCATTGTTGCTACAGCAATTGCCGCAGGTATGATTCCAATTATTGATCACTCATTCTATGCGAACTTCCCAAAATGGGTACAAACCCTGTTCCATTCAGGTATTAGTTCAACGTGCCTCATGGCCATCGTATTAAATATTGTGTTTAACCATCTAAACTTTTTTAAAAGTAAAGAAGTGAATAAAACCAGCAATATTGTTATAGATAGTCATCACTAAGCTATTCAAAATAAATAAAAAAAGCTCACATTAATGTGGGCTTTTTTTATTAAAAAATCTAATATTGGCTTTGTTTTTGCTAAATAAATTACTCAAAACGTATTTATCGCTAGGAAAAACAATTTAATGAAATTTATGCCTCTTTCAGCTGCAATTCTATGCACTATTTCAGCCAACTCTATCTTTGCAGCCCCAATCTGGCAAGACTTCAGTATTACCGGTCTATATGGCACCGACTATCAGCTCATTGCAAAAGAAGACAAACAAACCACTGTGACATTTGAATACGCGTCAAAGCTTAAATATGGTGATTTCTTCATTTTTGCCGACCGTACACATAATGACGTCGGCGATCAAACCTATTTTGAAGCATCACCACGATTGAGTTTAGGCGCTGTAACGGGTAAAGAACTTAAATTTGGCCCTGTAAAAGATGTATTGCTTGCAACCACTTGGGAAGCGGGTAGCAACATGGATAATTTTCTCTATGGTATTGGCTTAGACTTTGATGTGCCATATTTTCAATATGCAAAATTAAATTTATATAAAGTGAATAATGATACTAAAGCTGATGACTATCAAATGACGCTTACCTATGCCATACCTTTTAAAATTGGCTCAGAATCTTTCTTAGCAGATGCTTTTCTGGATTGGTCAACTGCGGAAAAAGGCTCAGCCAGTGAGATGAACTGGACCAGTCAATATAAATGGAATGTGGGGCAACATATTTCCCCAGATACACGCCTGTATGTAGGCGTTGAGCATTCAGTTTGGAATAATAAATATAATATTAAAGGTAAAGATGAAAATAACGTCAGTGCGCTAGTGAAATATCACTTCTAATTGATTCGTTAAAACCGTACATCGTTACACAACATACTGCACAAGACTTAAAAGCCCCACGGATGGGGCTTTTAATTTCTGAGACAATTTTAAATTGAGGTTTCAATTTCAATGATAGTTTAAATTTATGCCACGATATTGAGTACTTCATTAAACTGATAAACATCACAATTATGTCCAATACCAATACGATCAACCACGGCAAAGTTACTTGGCGCCTCTAAAGTTAATAGAGGGTGATGCCATGTACCTGCATGGTAGTTAACACCTTGTGTACCATCTGAAATAAAAGCACAGAGTTTTGAAATATCAGGCGTTTGATCATCCAATGCAGGTGCCACCACAATTAAAAAAGCCTGACCTTGCATCGGGATAAAAGCTTGTGAGCCATTCGGATGTCGCTCAAGCATCGAAACCGAAAAAGGAATTTCTGTCTGTTTAATATTACGAAAAATACTAATACCTGCATGTGCTTCACCGAAGATTTCAGTGGTTACAAGGGCATGATAACGCTCGGTATGTGCATCATTGATATGAAAAAAATCCTGTCCTCCGCAGCAAATCACCTCACCAAAAGGGGCAAAGTTTTCAATGCTCAGGGGCTGTAGCTGAATTGTTTGAACCATGTGTAATTCTTTTATTGTCTATATCAAGTGTAGGAGAAGAAGGATAAAACCACAGTACTTATCCTTCTCGATGTAGAAAGTATTCAAGCTTTCAATTTAGCTTTTGGTTTTACCCCACAAACGAATACGGCTGATACCACCATCTGGAATCATATTAATGCGAATATGCGAGATCTTTTCATGTTGCAAAATTTCGTTTACAAAGCTATGAATATGATCCATTTGCATGTCTTGTGCTTCAAGCAAAAATGGCCAGAACATACTTTGTGGAATTAATTGTGGATCAGTTGCATCTTTAACATATACGGCTTGAATAGAGACTTGGGCTGGAAAGTTGCCTTTAAAGTGTGCCGTATCGATATCAATTTTTTCAATTGCACCAGTTTGACCCAAAGCCAAAATACACCAATCAAAGCCCGGTGCACGACGACGTTTGGTTTCCCAACCATCACCCATATTAATTCCGCGACCTGGGTTAATCAGATTACGTGGATGACCAAAATGTGCATCGCTATAAGCAATTACACGTCCACCATTTTCTAAAGCAACTAAATCAATTGTTGCAGTGTGATCTTGTTGTTGAACGCTCACTTCACCATACACTTTAAAACGAGCAACACCACCATCAGGAAAAATATTTAAACGCACATGAGTAAAAACTTGGTCAGCTGTAATCGGCAAAACATGATGCTGACT
The DNA here is from genome assembly GCF_049898185.1 of Acinetobacter sp. 40AMC3-4. Lineage (GTDB taxonomy): Bacteria > Pseudomonadota > Gammaproteobacteria > Pseudomonadales > Moraxellaceae > Acinetobacter. The sequence goes on along the minus strand of NZ_JAFCXG010000008.1, from coordinate 41,040 downwards.
TGGGCCAAGTACGTTGTTCTCTAATATGTTCAACCATTCAGCTTGAGCAAGATCGCCATCAGGGGCGTAGCAGGCTTCAACTGAAGCTGAAGCAGGGTAATTCCCAGTGAAGAAGGTAGTGTCAATATCTAAAGCCTTAATATGCCCAGCTACGCCCAATTGAATAATTGCCCAGTCATAACCTGTGTGACGTTTACGGCGCGTTTCCCAACCATCCATCCATTTACCATGGTCATCGAATTTATCTTCAACAAAAATTGGCGCGTCAAATTGAAGCATACGTTTTGCTTCTGCGAAAAATTCATCTGAACATTCAATAATTTTTGCACCAATACGGTCATCTGCCAAATTGGTAAGTGTCTGTAATTGTGCAGGAATATCAAAATCGGGTGCTAATAAAGTCGCCATATATTAAATCCATTCGCTATTTTCTTTCAAAATTCATGCTTTGCGCTATCGTGCTACAAAAAATTTAACAAACGATAAAAACAAGCATTTACACGCGTTTAGATGCACAGCGTGTGCCAACTTTGGATTTTTTTCAGGGCGCTTTATAAAAAATGGCACGCTTTTAGCATTTTATGACTTAGAAACTTATAAAACACAGGGGAATTATAGATGGAAATTACAATTATTGGTGCAGGTATGGCGGGTCTAACTACAGGCATCGCACTAAAAAAATTCGGACACCAAGTAACCATCTATGAACAGGCAGAACAAATTTTACCGGTGGGTGCTGCTATTTCGTTATGGTCTAACGGTGTGAAATGTCTAAATTATTTGGGTTTGACAGAGCAAGTTGAAAAGCTTGGCGGCAAAATGGATAACCTTGCTTATATTGATGGTCTGACGGGCGATGTGATGACCCAGTTTAGCCTTTATCCATTGATTGAAGAAGTCGGGCAACGACCATATCCGGTATCACGTGCGGAACTTCAGAATATGTTAATGGATGAATTTGGTCGTGAAGATATTCATCTAGCTAAGAAAATGATTTCTTTTGTTGAAGAAGGAGAGTGTGTAAAAATTCAATTTGCAGATGGTAGCGAAATAGAATCTGATCTATTGGTGGGTGCAGACGGTACACACTCAATTACTCGTGCCTATGTTTTAGGTGAGCAAGTTGAGCGACGCTATGCAGGCTATGTCAATTGGAATGGTCTCGTTGATGTCTCAGACGATTATGCCGCAGCAGATCAATGGACAACGTTTGTAGGTGAAGGCAAACGTGTTTCACTGATGCCAGTGGCGAATAATCGTTTCTATTTCTTTTTTGATGTGCCGTTAGCTGTTGGTCTTGAAAATGATCGTAGCCAATACAAAGCTTTATTCAAACAATACTTTAAAGGATGGTGTGAGCCTGTCCAAAAGTTAATTGATGCAGTCGATGTGCAAAAGACCAATCGTGTAGAAATTCACGATATCGAACCATTTGCCGATTTTTACAAAGGTCGAGTGGTGATTGTAGGTGATGCAGCGCACAGTACAACACCTGATATTGGTCAAGGCGGCTGCCAAGCGATGGAAGATGCTATCTATTTGGCACGTTCATTGCAAATTAATACCTTAGGTTTACAAGATTCTTTACGTCGCTATCAGAACAAGCGTAATGAACGTGCCAATGAGTTGGTACTTCGTGCCCGTAAGCGCTGTGATGTGACACATATGAAAGATGAAGCGGTGACCCGAGAGTGGTATGAAGAGTTACGTAAAGAACAAGGCAATCATATTATGAAGGGAATTATTAGTAACATTGTCGGTAATCCACTCGACTAAGCTGTAAGACACAAAAAGAAATGTAAAACTAAAAGGTTAGCTTTCAGCAGCCAGTGTGAATATTCACACTGGCTTTTTTTAGCTATTTAGAAACATTAGATTGAAGAGCAAAGGATTAAATGTTTAAGGAAGTTGCTTTAATTGCAATTTGATTTCTTCCATTTTTTCGACCAATAAATTTACCATTATTTGTGAAAGACGAGATGTTTGACGTTTTGAAGCGACGCACAGTGCAATGGTTAAACGATGCATACCTTTTTCACGAATGGGCTTAAATACGATCTTTTTTGAGTTTAAAAGTGGTAATGCATCCATATATGACATTAAGCCAATGCCTAATTGTTGTTGAATTAATGATGTTATCATTCTAATGTCATTACATTCTATCTTTTGTATAGGATTAAATTTGTGATGTTTATAGAGTGTATGTACATAATCACTGATGACTAAGGGCTCACTTGGCATGATATGACGCTCATTTAAAGTGTCAGATAAATAGATTTTATCCATGCCGGCTAAGGTGTGATGTGGTGATAAAACATAGCCTAAAGGAATTTCAATAAAGGATAAGATTTCTAATTGATTGTGACTTTTAGGATTTAAGATAATGCCAAAATCTAATTCTGCATCAATGATTTTTCTCGATATTTCTTCACTGCTATTCATACTGATATTGAGATTAATCCATGGATAGCTTTCAGCCATGCGTTGAATACAATCCACGACAAAACCATCATTTAGGGCAGAAATAAAACCCATTTCAATATTGCCGCGACTTAATCCTTGAATTTCATCAAATCGAATTCGAGTCAGCTGATATTCTTTTTGCCATTTAAGCAAATCAGCATAAAGTAATTCACCTGCTAACGTTAGCTTCAGCCCCTGCGGTAAACGCTCAAATAAAGCAACGCCTAACTCTTCTTCAGCAAGAACAATTTGCCGATGCACTGCAGAGACTGAAATAAAAAGCTGTTCTGCGGCTTTACGTAAACTGCCAGTACGGGCAACAGCCATAAAATATTCAGAAAATCGGGAAAAGGTAATCGACATACAGCTATTCAATCTCACGGGCAGTTTACAAAGTACTTATCCATGCTTAAGCGATTTTCATGCCATAACTTTTGATTTTTTCAATTCATTCTGCTTTTGTGTTCTAAAAAACAGAACATTGTATGCAAATCATTCTAATAGACAGAAATGCTATCCAAACGTATTTTTGACTGGCTTTGTTGCACAAAGATTTAAAAGATAACACTCTGCTCATTTGAACAGAATTCAAGTGACAACTTGGGTATGAGGACGACCTAATTCTGTAAATTTGTTCAATACGGCTATGCGTGCATGAATCTCATTCACCTGACTAGAAAAACTCCTTGCTGTTAATTTATCACCTAATAGTTTGATGCAATGCATCTTGGTTTCAACTAAACTTCGACGATGATAACCAGACCATTTTTTCCAAAGCGTTCTTCCTAAACGTTTAACTGTTTTCAGTAACTCATTCCGCTCTAAAGATCTCAATTTCTGATCTTTCCATGGTTTTGCATTTTTTCTTGGCGGAATGAGCGCATGTGCATCTCGATCTAGAATGACTTGTCTGCAGTGCTTCGTGTCATAAGCACCATCGGTATAGACCGAATCAATTCGTTCATCTAAGGGAATTTGAGCAAGTAAATCACCGAGTACTTGCGAATCGCTCACATTATTTGTAGTAAGCTGTACTGCACGTATTTGCAAGGTTTCAGCATCGATGCCAATATGAAGCTTACGCCATTGGCGACGATATTCAGGTCCATGTTTCTTACGTTTCCACTCACCTTCACCTAGAAACTTTAAGCCAGTTGAGTCGACGAGTAGATGTAGCCCATCACTACTTTTTTGATAGCTAATCGCAATATCAATATGTTTTTGTCTTCGACAAAGCGTACTGTAATCTGGTACGGTCCAATTTAATCCACAAAGTTTAATCAGACTTTGAACAAAACCTGTGACCATGCGTAAAGAGAGTCTAAATAAAGATTTGATCATTAAACAGCATTGAATAGCCGTATCGGAGTAAGTTTGATTTCGACCTTGCTTGTTTTGTGGTTGTGCATACCACTGAGTGTTTGGATCAAACCAAATGGAAATGTTGCCCCGATTAATGAGAGCGCGATTATAGGAAGACCAGTTGGTTGTACGATAAGTTTTAGGAGTAGGTTTATTCATTTTGAAATTATAGGACTGAATAAACCTTATAGGCTAGGTTTGTGCAACAAAGCCATTTCTGAAGATACTATTCATCGGCTTTGTTGCATAAATATGTAAGCATCTGATTTAAATAAATTTAATTTTGGATCAAAAAATAATCAAAACTTTTAAAATCATATAGTTATGAAATCTTTGTGCAACAAAGCCCTATTCATCCAATATCCGCTGTTTTCGATTGAGAACAGCATTCAAAATCACAGCACAAAAAGCCGTTAGCAAAATTGGGCTGTTTAACAGAGGTGAAAGATAAGATGGTAGTTGTGAGAAAATAGTAGGTGAGAATACAGGCAACATACCTATGCCGGCACTGACTGCAATGATGTAGAGATTATTCACATTTTGAAAGTCGACACGCTGCAGTACTTTGATACCATTAGATGTCACCATCCCAAACATAAACAATGCGGCTCCACCTAGAACACATGAGGGTATAGACGCAACAAAGTAAGCTATTTTAGGAAATAGACCTAAAAGGATTAAAAACACACCAGCTAAAGCACATACACTGCGATTCTTAACACCTGTGATCGCTAGCAAACCGATGTTCTGAGCATAGGATGTATACGGGAAGATATTAAAAATCCCACCAATCATTGTGCCAAGGCTGTCAGCTCTAAAACCGCGAGTCAATTTTTCCTGATCCACTTCTTCTTCAACAATTTCACCTACAGCCATGAACATCCCAGCTGTTTCAATGAAAATAACCAGCATGACTACGCACATAGTCAAGACAGCCCAAAAGTTAAACTCTGGAATACCGAAGTGAAATGGCATCACCCAACCTAACCATGGGCTTTCATCTATCTTGTCTAAAGAGATGAGGCCAGAAAATGCAGCGATGATATAACCAATTCCCATCCCGATTAGAACTGAAATGTTGCCCAAAAAGCCTTTAACATAACGGCTGATGATAATAATGCTTAATAGAACACAGGCAGCGATAGATAAGTACAATGGATTTCCAAAGTCTTTTACCCCATATCCGCCAGCGGACCATGTGCCTGCAATACCAATGAGAGATAGACCAATCACAAGAATTTGAGTTCCTGTCACCACGGGAGGGAAGAATCGTATTAACTTTCCAATAAATGGTGAAATCAGGAAGCCAAAGATCCCTGCGATAATGATTGCCCCAAATACACTTAGTAGTCCCATATCTGGATTAGTCCCAATTGCAATCATTGGGCCTACTGCAGTAAAGGTAACTCCCATCATAATGGGAAAGCGAATACCTACATTTTTAAAACCAATAGTTTGAATGAGGGTGGCAATGCCACAAACAAATAGATCTGCAGTAATTAAGAAAGCAATTTCTGCAGTGCTTAACCCTAAAGCTCCTCCAACAATTAGGGGAATTGAAACAGCACCTGCATACATTACCAAGACGTGCTGGATACTGAGAAAAATCATGGAGCTTGGTTTTAAGTTATTGGCTGTGATTGTGTTAGTCATATATGTTTTTCTCCTTCAGCCTAAAAGGTATATTTGACGATGAAACTAGTAGCATTTTGATTAGTTTTAAAATATGGAGTGTCTTCGATTAAGAATTTGTTTTTCCAATAGTCGTATTCAATACCTGCTGCTAATTTTTTTGGGCTTAAGCCTAGATGAGGGCTAAGGTCATATTTGATTTGTGGGTTAAAGTGAAAGTCGGAAGAGTTATTACCTTTGGAATTGACTACCCAATCAATGTATCCATCAAAAATGATTGATGATTTAAGAAATGGGACGGTATATGACCAGCAAGGAGTGATTTGCCATTGTCCACTTGGGGTGTTTCCATCGTCTGGAATGCGATAGTAAAAATTAAGGGTGAAATAATCAAATCCTCTGATATCAAGGTCAAAACCTGGACCAACTAAATAAGTCCACATATCGTCATAACCAGGCTGATCTTGGATGCTTAAGTCAAAGCTTGTAGCTATTAGGACATCTTTCACTGGCCCAAAGCTCAAATTCGTATTGGTTAGTTTTCCTATTGAAAAGCGGGGAGCAATTTCTGTATAGACCGCATTATGACCTTGGGAAGCAGTCTTTTCACCGTCAAACCAATAAGTGTCGACAAATAGATAGAGATCCCCCCATTTCCAACTGCTCGCATGTTCAAAAGTAATCGTTTCATGTGTATCTGGTTCAACTTCAAAACCTTTACCGTAAAGTGCAGAAATACTATTGGATTGCCAATTTAACCATGATTCCTCAGCAAAAGAATAAGTGCTTATTAAACATGTGCTTAAAAATAGATAGGGCGCATTTTTTTTCATATAATTGTTTCCGATATTCAAACTTCAGCACGATGTTTGTAGGTTGCACTAAAACGTGATTGCAAATATTCCATACTAGTAATTGGTAAGTACTTAGGAGGATTTGATTCGTTATAACAGTTAGGTAGGCAGCGAATTATCGTTTTTGGACTAGGTTGTATGAAAAATGGAAATGAGAATCTTTGTTTTCCTTTAGGACTCGAAACGCGATGAGGTGTCGATTTATAGAGATCATTTGACCATCGTGCCATCATATCTCCGATATTGATTACATAGGTGTTAGGTATAGGAGGAGCATCGATCCAATTACCATTTACATCCTGAACTTGTAATCCACCTACTTCATCCTGAGCCAAAATAGTTACACACCCATAATCAGTATGTGTTCCCGCTTTAAAACCTTGAGAGTCTGTATTGTCTAAGGTAGGCGGATAATGAATTAACCGGAGAAAACATAGGCTGTCTTGCAGACAATGATCAAAATAATTTTGCGGAAGACCAATGGCATGAGACATGGCATTAAGCAATATTTTTGCTAAATCCACCATTTCATCAAAATACTCTTCTGTAGCTACTTTCCACCCTTCAATATTTGGATAAACATTTGGTCCCCTTAGAGGTTCTTGATTAATGACTTCGGGATGATTAGCTTCTAAATGGACACCCATGTCATATATTTCTTTAAAGTCTTCAGGTAAGTCAGGGTTCAGTTGTTCTACTCCTAATGCACCATATCCTCTATGTGCAATTTTATTCTTTTGAATATCTATTTCTAATTTCTCTTGTAGAGGCTTACTAAAAAACTCTTTAGCTAAACTTTGAACTTCTGCAAGGTGATTCGGTTTATAACCACTGATATAGAAGAATCCCCATTCACGACATGCTTGGTCAATTTGGTTGCATATATCTGCATAATCAGGATGGTTAACGTCATAAAGAGGTGCAATGTCGATAACTGGTAATTTTTTCATGGGAAACTCCTTATTATTAGATATATGTTTTTTTGAACATGTTACGATAATGCTGTTCAACACTGATTGGTGGATATAGCGGTTCTGAGTTTTCCTCCAAACACTCTCGAATGCATTCAATCTGATACTGGTGATTACCGCTGTAGAAGAATGGAACAGAATATCGTTCCCCACCTGAGATGTTGATGACGCGATGGAGGGTGGATCTATATGTATTGTTCGTCCACATAGAGATTAGGTCACCTAGGTTAACGACATAACTATCTTCAATAGGCTCTGCCCAAATCCATTGGTTTGTTGACTGATCCCATACTTGTAAACCACGATTATGGTCTTGAAGTAATAGAGTAAGCCCGCCGAAATCAGTATGTGCCCCGCAACCTTTTTCATTTGGTTGAGCATTAGCTGGTTGAGGGGGATAGTGTAATAAGCGTAAAGTGACTAAATCTGCATCCTTACAAAACTCTGTGAAATAGTCAGCTTCCAAGTTTAGAGATAATGCAATAGCACGCATGAGTCGTTCAGAGACTTTAATCAATTCAACTTGATATTCCTCCATTACCTCTTTAAATCCATCAATATCTGGCCATTGGTTTGGGCCTTGGTTAAAAGCTTTATGGATGACAACAGGATCTGAAGCTGAGCGTTCCTTCCCGATATAAAAGCCTTCCTTTATATCAGGCGGAGAATTAGGTTCAAGTGTTTGTGCTCTTAATGATTCATAGCCTCTATTTGCTTCAGAAAGCTCTTTGGACCACTGCTTTTTCTGTTCTGGGGGAAGACTAAAAAATAATTTGGAATATTCAAAAACCTTATCTTGTAATGCTTTAGAAACTCCATGTCCCGTAATGTAAAAAAAACCTTTATCTAAGCATGCTTTCCGAATATGTGAGGCAATGTTTTGGTGCGTTTGTATGTCATTATCCAAAAGTCCAGAAATATCGATGATGGGTATAGAGGTAATGTTTTGATTGTTTTCCAGCGCAGTCATGTAGCAATCTCTCAAAAATAATGTTTTCTTTTTTTATAAAATAATCATGAGACCGCATAGCAATGAATATCGAGCAAGCTGATGCCAAAAAGAGAGCTATTCTTAATTAATTAAATAAAAACAATTGCTTAAACTTTTTTAAATGAGTGGTGATGCTGAAAAAGCAACGGGATGCACTGAAAATAATGCTTTAGGTCCAAAAAATGGCTGCTACTTAATGGCAAGTTTTTTGCTTCTATTTCAATAGCTCATTCAAATTTATAAATGGATTGGGGCTTTAAAATTGGAATAGGATGTGATGTTAAAATGAGTACACGTGGTCTTCGCTTTCACTCAGCAGCAATTCATTATTTTGATGCTGTACGCCGGTGCGGTTCAATCAGGGAAGCAGCCAGACAATTAAATGTCGTATCTTCTGCTGTAAACAGGCAAATTTTAAAACTCGAAGATGAAGTTGGAGCACCATTATTCAATCGGGTGCCTTCGGGTATGGTACTTACTCATGCAGGTGAGTTATTTTCAAGACATATCAGTTTAGTATTGCGAGATACTAAGCGATTGCAGAATGAATTGGATGCACTGAAAGGGCTTTATAAAGGTCATGTAGAAATTGCGAGTGTTGAAACACTGGCAATTAATTTCCTGCCAGAGATTATTGAAAAATTCCAGGTCAAATATCCTAATGTAACTGTAGGGGTTACAATTTTAGGCTCAAAAGATATCCCTAATGAAATCATTGAAAATAGGGTGGATCTAGGCTTGGCTTTTGCCTTGCCAAAGCATAATGATTTGCACCAAATAGCAATATCCCATTTTAAATTAGGTGCAATTGTATCGACTGAGCATCCCTTGGCCTCTCAAAAGACGGTGTCATTCCATCAGTGCCTCGACTATGATGTGATTATGCCAAAACCTAATTTATCTATTTATCAACAGTTGGCGCCATTATTTGCGGGTGCACAACATGCTATTCCAAATTTTAAAATGCAAACGAGTTCTTTGGAATTAATGAAACAGTTAATACTCAGGAATAAGGGAATTGGTTTTCAGACATTCTTTGGGTTGGAAAATGAAATAATTAATAATCGCCTTCGCTATATTCCGCTTAATGATAACAATGGTATCTACTGTGATTTAGGTCTGTATGCACGTAAAGGGCATTATCTTTCCACAGCAACAGACGCTCTCTCCAGGCTTATTACAGATGAAATCCTACAAAGAGGCGAAGCTGGACAATAAACATAACCTGAAAAGTACAACTAAAAAGCTAAGCCCTTATCGAAATCCCTCAATAAAGGCTTAGCTTTGTTTATTTTGGATAAGCAGCATCCACGCCTTTAACGAAATAATTCATACTCATCAATTGCGTATTTGAGAGATGTTTACCTTTTCCCAAAAGTAATGTTCCATCTTGTTTGTAAAGTGGTCCACTAAACACAATATATTGACCGTTACGAATTTTATCTCGGACTGCCAAAACCTTCATTTTTTCATTGTTAGAGACCATTGGACCAAAACCTGCTATATCGATGGCACCTTCCTTGACACCATACCATGTCGATCCCGACTTCCATATTTTGTTATGCACTTGCTGCAAAACAGGAGTATAGATTTTTTCCCAATATAACACTGATGCAGCTAGGTGACCTTTAGGAGCAAACTTACTCATATCTGAGTTCCAGCCAAAGCCAAATTTCCCTTTTTCCTGAGCAGCTTTAACTACAGCGGGTGAGTTGGTGACTTGTGATAATATATCAGCATTTTGCGATATTAATGCAAGTGCAGCCTCATGCTCTTTTCCTGAATCAAACCAAGTGTTAATCCAGACTATCTTGGTCTTAATTTTTGGATTTACAGATTGAGCCCCAAGTGTATAGGCATTGATGTCTCTAATGACTTCAGGAATTGGGAATGGTGCTACAACACCCAAACATTACTTTTAGTCTTATAGCCTGCCAATACCCCTTGCAAGTAAGAGCCTTCATAGGTTCGGATATCATAGACTCCCACATTTTTTGCAGTTTTATATCCGTTCGCATGCATAAAAATGGTGTTCGGGAACTGTTTAGCTACCTTTTCAATGGCATTCATATACCCGAAGGTAGTAGCAAATATAACCTTATTTCCTTGTTGTGCGAGTCTCCGAAATGTACGTTCAGAGTCGGCATTATCTAGAATATTCTCGATATAAGAGGTCTTAAATTTACCCTGTAAGGACTTTTCTGCTTTCAGACGACCTATATCGTGTGAATAAGACCAACCATAATCGTTTTTATGAGCGACATAGACAAAAGCCGCTTGATCAGCGGCCAATGCTGGATTGGCCCCACTGATGAGTAAAAGTCCTAAAAGACTGGCATTTACGAAAATATTTTTTAAATTAAGTAGGTTATTCATGCTGATTCTCTTTGAAGAGTATCAGTTGAATTTTGTTTTGCCATAAATATTGCCAGTCGCTCCTCATAAATCTCACGAATATAATGGGCAACACTGCAACTGTCGGCAAACATGTTGTATTTCCAATTTAAACCATACGACTCTAAATTGATATTATCAACAGTCATAAGTTGAACTTTAGAATTTGGATTGTTCAAGTAGCTATCAATGATTTTACGAATGACTTCTTTGGTTGGTGCAAGCTTATATGCATGCCAGAAGTCTGTATGCCATTCACCTTCCGTAGGTTGATTAAATGGATACTGAATTCCTCGGCCAGGACGATTTGTTCCTAAGCCATTATATGGTCCTGTTTCAAATGCTAACCAGTTAACTGGATTATTCGGGACTGCAGGACGGATCTGCCCCCATGTAACTAAATTTCGATTCAGCCAATCATCTGCAAAACTATCATTATTAAAAGGATCTAACTTTCTGATAGCTTCAGGATCATCACGCATTTGTGATACAGCAAGCTCAATTTCATTTTCAATTTTAAAAATACAATGGCTGTAATCCATTGCAAACTCAAACGGCACACCTTCTTTTTCTATAAGATCTGCCACCGGAATTACTCGACGATAATCTTCAGACCAGTTATCAACGTGGCACTCTAAGGTAACCGTTATTCCTTTACTTTGAGCGTAGGTGTAGAAATCGATATAAGTTTTAGCAACTTCTTCGTTCGTTACATAATGACCATCTGCATGTTTTGCCCAAATCATCATGTTGTGGAATTTGGCCCCTACAGCGGCACTACGATTAATATCCTGTTTGAATGCTTCCTCATCCTTGCCAATGACATATAAGCCACAACCAGAATAAATAGGGATATTTGTTTTCTGACTTGCCTTGATGTAAGCATCTATTTGACTATCTTCAAGAGGGATACGATCCAGAAAATCAAAGACCTCCGCAGCTTTTAGCATTTCGAACTGTTCGAGAATAGTAGGCTCATTCAGGCTTACTGGTCGTTCTTTTGATGAGTTTTGAATGCCTAAACCAGCACAACCTAGAGGAAACATTTTTTTCATAATTTTGATACCAACTGTTGAATAAATTAAACGGCTTCTTTTTTCGATGCGTAAGTTTTTTGATACATATAGGCTAGGTACTCACCTACAGTCATTTCTTTAGGTTCAGCCTTAAATTGATCACCTAAATTTTGCAGCGTTTTGATTTTGTATTCGTAATCCAAGTCAAAGAAGGTTGGAACCGAATAACGTGAGACACCTGCTTTACTATTGAAAACACGGTGCATATTTGAGAGGTAGAGTCCATTAGTCATGAATTGGACTAAATCACCGAGGTTTACGATAAAAGTATCTGGTATGTGAGGTGCACGTATCCATTCACCCTCACTATTGCGTACTTCTAGTCCACCTACTTCATCTTGCAATAAGAGCGTCAGTAACCCCCAATCAGTGTGCGCACCGCACCCTAGCTGATTGTTTACAATTTTTTCAGATTGAGGAGGATAGTGAAGCATACGGGTAATAATGACAGTTTCATCATAGCCTGCCTCGAAGTAGTTTTCTTCAAGCCCAAGAGAAAGTGCCAATAGGCCAGCTAGATGCTTACCCAGTTTTAAAGTCTGTTGAATATAGGTTTCGGTCTGGGTCTTCATTTCAGGAAGATCTTCAAGCCACTGATTCTGCCCATGTTGTGGATAGCCTTTTTGGACATATGGGTGACTTGAATCTAGATTTTTCCCTGACATGAACCCTTCTTTTAAGTCAGGAGGAGAGCCTTCATCAAGTGTTTGAGCTGCCATTGGTTCATAACCACGAAGGCATTTGGAGTTTTTGAAATCAATTTCTAGTTTCTTTTCAATCGGAAGGTCAAAAAACTGTTTTGCAATGTCTAATTGTTTTTGGAGAACTTCAGAAGCGATACCATGATTTTTAATATAGAAGAAACCTGTTGTTCTGCATGCTTTATGGATTTCCCACGCAACAGATTTCCGGTTTTCCAGGTTATCGGAAAAACTGTCGCTTAAGTCGATTACTGGAATACTTTTAGCCGTAGAAGGTGGTGTGTATATCAACATTTTTGTGGCTCTTTGAACTTTGTTGTTATCAACTTAATGACAATTTAATTCCGTGCATAGCAGAGAATCTCGCTCAACTCGTTGCCAAAAAGGCAACACTAAATAAAGTCAGAGTAGTAATAGGAGTCCAAGTAATTCAGCATCAATTAAGAATTGTGATGAGTTATAAAATGCTAGTTATTCGTTAAGTTTAGATAAGAAGAACAATAATAAGAAAAGTGTTCTAAAAATTAGAAATACCATTCCTAAAGTCTTTAATAGACAGATAGAAAAGAAAAAGTCATGATGCAGCAATGCTAAGAAGTTTGAATTAATCAATAACTTATAAGAGGGGCAGCGCTAAAATGAATGCAATACCAGTTCTCAATTTATTCACTCAGCCACAATGTAGTCAATTTGACCCAAATGACTGGAATATTCTAGCGCAGCATTGGTATCCGGTAGTTCAAATCCAGGATGTAACGACTCAACCGCAGCAAGTTCAGCTTCTTGATGTCAAAATGGCTATTTATAAAACTGAAAGTGGAGAAATTCATCTGGTAAGAGATATCTGTCCACATCGAGGAGTGCCATTAAGTAAAGGATGGGTAGAAGGTGAAAATATTGTTTGTCCCTATCATGGGCTCAACTATAACGCACAAGGTAAGTGCGTAAAAATCCCTGCTCAACCAGAACTTACCCAAATTTCAGATCGGTTCACCTTAACTAAATTCCCTGTAGTTGAGAAATATGGACTAGTTTGGACCAGCTTATTTAGCCGTGATGAAAGTGAAGCTAATTTTCCAGTTCTTGAAACTTGGGATTCAGATGAACATCAATCAATACTCCCACCATTTGTTGATATAGCAGGTTCTAGTGGTCGTCAGCTTGAAGGTTTTATCGATGTGGCACATTTTGCCTGGGTGCATAACAAGGCATTCGCTGATCGTGATAATCCAGTAGTGCCAAAATATGAAACTGAAAGAACAGATTATGGACTTAAAACGATTTATATCTCTACAGTAAGTAACTTTCCTCATAGTTTGAGACATTTAGAGCCAGAGAATTTCTTATGGAAACGAGAATTTGATGTATATCCTCCATTCTCGGCAACACTTACTGTCTATTTTCCTAACGATGGGATTTTAAAAATTTTGAATGCTTGTTGTCCTGTTTCGCATAATCAAACCAGGCTATTTGTTCCGTTGACACGTAATTTTGATACGACGGGTGACCTACAGGCTGTATATGACTTCAATGCACAAATTTTTGCAGAGGATCAGGATATTGTTGAGAGTCAAAAACCGGAAGAACTTCCATTAGATGTTTCAATGGAGGCGCACTTTGCAGCAGACAAATCTTCAACGACATATAGACGGATATTGGCAGAATGGGGATTAAGTAAAAGATATGTGGTCTAGGGATATAAGATAACCTGATTCTCACGATTGGTTGAAATATAAGGGAAATAGTTTCCCTTATATTTTTAGAGATTGATTTCGCAGAAATACTAATATAAAAGTGACTAACCATTTATCGTAATTTCATTGTCTTAGCTTCTTCTAATTAATAAACTTGATTTTGTTACAATATCAAGTTTATACAGGGAGAGACATAGATGGTAAACCAGTATGGTGGAAGTAGAGAAGGGGCAGGACGTAAAGCTCTTTATGATGAACCTACAAAAGTTTTGCGTGTTCCAGAATCTCGTGTAGTTGAAATCAAGAACTATCTCGCAAACTCAAAGAAAGCCAAGTTCGACGATGTAGCTTCTATTACCTTGGTCAATCCAAGTACCGTTATGCATATCCCCTTGAACCGTACCGGGTTTGTCGGAGACTTTTTTATTTAAGTTAGGCCACCTGACCTAACGGGTTAATCTTATCATAGTACATTGCTTCAAACTCAAAAGGCGATACATAACCCAGTGCACTGTGTACACGCTTTTTATTTAACCAATCTACCCAGTTTAGTGTCGCAAGTTGTACATCTGCTAAACCTTGCCAATCTGCTTTTAAATATTCAATCACCTCTGTTTTGTATAAGCCATTCACCGTTTCAGCCAGAGCATTATCGTATGAATCACCAGTTGTACCGACTGATGCTCGTAAATTTGCAGCTTCTAAACGATTGGTATAGCGAATAGAAAGATATTGAACACCTCTATCGGAATGATGAATCACATTCTTTGGCATGCCTCGATCGTGCAATGCTTGCTCCAATGCATCGAGTACCATATCTGTATTCATCCGTGTAGATACTTTCCATCCAACAATTGCTCGTGAGAACACGTCAATAACAAATGCGGTATATACCCAGCCTGAATGAGTTTGAATATACGTAAAGTCACCCACCCATAGTTGGTTTGGATGATCAGCATTAAAATTACGTTTCACTAAATCATCTGCCCGTTTTTGGTCATCTCGGTTACGGGTGGTTTGTTTATTCTTACCACGCCAAACACCTTGTATACCTAGCTTTTGCATCAATCGAGCAACTGTACAACGTGCAATCACATAGCCTTCACGTTTCAGTTGTTGCCAGACCTTACGCACACCATACCGACCTGAACTTTCTTTCCAAATTCGCTTAATCTCCTCAGCATGCTGCAAGTCATGTAAATCTCGTTTCGCTCGATGTTCTGGATTTACTGTGAGATCTAAAGTCCGGTAATAGGTTGAAGCAGCGATCGGTAAAATCCTACAAATCGCCTCAACACCATATCGATCTTTATTGTTAAGGATAAAATCCACCATTATTTGTGTGGGCGGTCGAGCTCCGCCTGGGCGAAAAAAGCGGCTGCTTTACGTAGAATTTCATTGGCACGTTTTAATTCTTTAATTTCACGTTCCATTTGCTTCATTTTTTCTTGGTCAGATACCTGTTGTACTTTGGCGGGATTTTGTTGATCTAAGTATTTTTGATGCCAGGCACGAAGTGTTTCAGGAGTACAACCAATCTTAGGCGCAATTGCTGTGATTGCAGCCCAAGTAGAAGGATAATCTTTTTCAGATTCAATCAATAATTGAACCGCTCTTTCTCTAATTTCGGGGGTATAGTTTGGTTTTGTCATCGGGATAGTCTCTCAGAATATTGACTCTCCGACAAACCTGGTACGGTTCACTCCTTTTTTTTTTAATGTATATAGAGACATGCTTAAAAAGTTAATTTCAAAAAAAAGATCAAGAAAATGGTTATAAATGTGAGTGGTTTTTGATGAATTTGAATTCTTTTTAAACTAGGCTAAGGGTTTGCTTAGATAGATTTTTTTATTTAAGTTATTGATTCTTTGTTTTTGAATGTGACTGGTTTAACTGTGTTTTGTATTTTTCTTATTTTATTTATACGGAAGAGCGGCCAAGATTGAGTCCATCGGAAACTGATGATGGGACGTTCATTATGTTCAGTTTTAGCTAGGGTAAATGCGCATTTAGTTAGGCATAGATATTAACAAAGAACTGGCAACTAACATGAGAGCTGTGCCATATTTGGATCTAAAGATTTTGGTATTTTGACTAGATTTTTATATGACGGCGGCACAACACATAGCTAGATGAGGATAATAAATAATGAATTATTCCGAAAATGATAGTCCGATATATATTGCGTCAGTAATAGGTGAGCGCCTAAAACGCATCCGATTGAATCAAGATATGACACAAGCGGAGATTGCTAATAAAGCTTGGATTAGTCGGAGAGCTGTCCTTAATGCGGAGAAAGGCGACGTTCGACTAGTAGAGCTGATCGCTATTTTAGGTGCGCTCAATATGTTGGGTAATCTAGATCAATTGATACCTGAAGTATCATTTTCACCGATACAGTTGCTTAAGCTCAAAGGTAAAGTTCGCAAAAAAGCCTCAGGTAATAATAAACGAACTCAAAAACTGGTTATAAAGACCGCAAAGCCAGAATTAGATTGGTGATATACCTTCACGATAAAGAGCTTGATAGGTTTGAGGGAGTACCAAAATGGTATGGACAGACGTGAAGGGCTTACTAGAACAAACTTTTAATGATCGGTGTATTTTATATCAACCTTCAATCTGTCCCATTGCTCATTATTGAGCATAAAGCTAAAAATTTCTTTATTTTCAATAATACTTAAAAAACTCATAGGCATACTAATTAATATTCTTTTGTACAGTCTATCTCTAGCAAAACATGTTGTAAATCAGGCACAATCATCACTATAAATTTCAAGTTTTATAGCCTGAGCGCTAGCGGTATTTTTTAATGACAAATAATAATTTTTCACAAGTAGCAGCTTTTATCTGGTCGGTTGCCGATCTCCTGCGTGGTGACTTCAAACAATCGCAATATGGTCGTGTGATTTTACCGTTTACGCTGTTGCGCCGTTTAGAGTGTGTACTTGAAGCCAGTAAGGCAGATGTATTGGCAGCCAATGAAAAAGTGAAACTCATGCCACTGCCAGAAGAAGCCAAAGAAAAAATGCTGCTGAAGGCAACCAATGGCCTGTCATTTTTTAATACCTCCGAGCTGGATTTAGGCAGCCTAGGTCAAAAAGATATTCGTTCAAACCTCAATACTTATATTCAAAACTTCTCCAAAGATGCACGTGAAATCTTTGAACACTTCAAGTTCGATGAATTTATTGGTCTCCTGGATGATGCCAACTTGCTTTACAAAGTCGTTCAATATTTTTCAGACCCTAAAATTGATCTCAGCCCAAAAAATATATCTAACCATGAAATGGGCTTAGTGTTTGAAGAGCTGATCCGCCGTTTTGCCGAAGGTTCAAATGAAACTGCAGGGGAACACTTTACCCCACGTGACATCGTTCGTTTAACCACAGGTCTGGTATTCAGTAAGGATGATGATGTGCTGAGTGGTGACGGTATTATTCGGACCATTTACGATCCTACGGCGGGTACGGGTGGATTTTTATCATCAGGTTCGGAATATGTCTATGAGCATAATCCAGATGCGGTGATGCGCGTTTTTGGTCAGGAGTTAAACCCTGAGTCTTATGCGATCTGTAAAGCAGACATGCTGATTAAAGGTCAGGACGTGCGTAATATCAAACTGGGTAATACGCTGTCCAATGACCAGTTGGCCTATGAGAAGTTTGACTACATGCTATCGAATCCGCCATTTGGGGTGGACTGGAAGAAGATCGAATCAGATATTAAAGACGAGCATGAGCAAAAAGGCTTTGAAGGTCGTTTTGGTGCAGGCTTGCCACGTGTATCTGATGGTTCATTGCTGTTCCTGATGCATCTGATTAGCAAGATGCGTAATAAAGACGACAGCACGGCGCAAGGCAGTCGTATTGGTATTATTTTGAATGGTTCGCCGTTGTTTACAGGTAGTGCGGGCAGTGGTGAAAGTGAAATCCGCCGTTATATTTTAGAAGCAGATTTGTTGGAAGCGATTATCGCGCTACCCACCGATATGTTCTATAACACCGGTATTGCGACGTATGTTTGGGTACTCAGCAATAAAAAAGAGACTCAACGTAAGGGCAAAGTACAGCTGATTGATGGTAGTAACCTGTACAGCAAAATGCGTAAGTCGCTTGGCTCTAAGCGTAATGAAATGGGCGAAGATGATATCGCAATGATTACCCGCAGTTATGGTGACTTTGAAGTGACGGATGCACGTGAACTGGATAAACCTACAGAGGTTAAATCTAATCGTGGTCGTCAATCGGCTAATCCTAAAAATGAAGCTGCTAAAACCTTTTCTAGCAAAATCTTTAATAGCTACGAGTTTGGCTACCGCCGTGTGACCATTGAGCGTCCATTGCGTTTATCTGCTCAGGTGAGTGATGCTGCTGTAGCATCCTTACGTTTTGCACCGAAGCCATTTAATGCGGTGATGCAAAAGCTGTATGAGCAATACGGCGCAACATGGACAGCAGACAGTTATGGTCAATTGACTGAGTATGAAGCCGAGATTCGTGCGCTGATTAAAGCTGAATTTAGCGAACTGAAAGAAAAAGACATTAAGACTGTACTTGAGCCAAAATTATGGTTAGAACAACGCACCTTATTGACTAAAACCCAAGCCTTACAAGCCAAAATTGGCACGGCGCAATGTGATGACTTTAATGCTTTTGATGATGTGCTGAAACAAGCCTGTAAAGATGCCAATGTCAAACTTGAGAGCAAAGAGAAGAAGCAATTTATTGATGCGATCACTTGGAAGAATGCGGATGCTGAGCCTGTCATCAATAAAGTATTAAAGATCAAAGTTAATCCTTTATATGGTCAGTTTGCTTATAAAGGAAAAGTGGTTGAATTTGTGCAGGATGGTGATTTACGTGATGCGGAAAACATTGCCCTTGACCCAAGCCAAAGCACCACCGATTTAATCGAGTCTTACTTTAAGCGTGAAGTGCAACCGCATGTGCCTGATGCGTGGATTAATGCCGATAAGCGTGATGCGCAAGATGGTGAAATTGGTATTGTGGGTTATGAGATTCCGTTTAACCGTCATTTTTATGTATATGAACCGCCACGTGATTTAAGCGAGATTGATGCGGATTTGGATGCGGTCAGCCGTGAAATTATGGCACTTCTGCAAGAGGTACATTCTTAATGGCAAAGTATCAGAAATATGCTGAGTATCAAGATTCAGGCTTAGAATGGCTAGGTAGTATTCCTAGCCATTGGGAAGTATGGAAATTAAATCATTTTGCACCAATTATTACATGTGGTGTTGCTGCTACTCCTGAATATAAAAATGAGGGTATTCCGTTTTTATCAGCGCAAAATGTCAAAAAGAAAAAAGTTGATTTGACTAAAGGCTATAAATTTATATCCCAAGAAAAACACAATGAACTTACACGTAATAGAAAACCACAAAAAGGTGACATTCTCTTAAGCCGAGTGGGTACTATTGGTGAAGGCTGTATTATTGATGTTGATTTTGAATTTTCTATCTTTGTAAGTTTGACTCACCTACGACTAATCCAACTGGTTTGTGTAAACGAGTTTTTTATTTATTTAACTGAATCAAGTTATGTCAAAGCCTTGCATGGAGCAGTTACGTTAGTAGGTGGAGGAGTTGGAAACCTAAATGTTAATGATTTGAGAGAGTATTTATTGCCGATACCTCAATTGTCTGAGCAACAAAGCATAGTTAATTTCCTCGACCATGAAACCGCAAAAATTGACACTTTAATTGCTAAACAAGAAAAGCTGATTGAACTGCTTAAAGAAAAGCGTCAAGCGGTGATTAGTCATGCGGTGACCAAAGGTTTAAATCCTGATGTCGCAATGAAAGATTCAGGTGTGGAATGGTTAGGGCAAGTGCCTGAGCATTGGACGGTAAAACCCAATAAATATCTTTTGGATTTCGTTACGAGTGGATCTCGTGGTTGGGCACAATTTTACGCTGATACAGGTTCATTATTTTTCCGTATAGCCAATTTAACAAGAGATACGATTGAACCTAAATTAGAATCTTTGCAGTTTGTTGAACCTCCTCAAGGTAGTGAAGGAGAAAGATCCAAAATTAAGATTGGTGATTTGCTGATTTCCATTACGGCTGATTTAGGTTCTGTTTGTGTGGCTGATTCATCTATACAAAATGGTTATGTTAGTCAGCATGTTGCATTATGTAGACCACAAAAGTTATATAACTCTAGATGGCTAGCATATTACATTTTATCTGATTCCGCTAAAGAGCAGCTTTTAGGTTCAGGTTATGGCGGAACTAAGATTCAATTAAGCTTGGAAGATATTAAAGAACTTGTTATTGCTGTCCCTCCAAAGGAGGAGCAAATATTAATTGCTAACTATATTGATGAAAAATTAAATCAGTTTGAACATCTCATTAAACAAGCCAATAAATTGGTAATGACTTTACAAGAACGCCGTACAGCCCTTATTTCATCTGCGGTGACAGGCAAGATAGACGTTCGCAATTGGCAATATCCCAATGAGGCGAAAACGGAGTTAAGCGCGTGAGTATGTTGAGCTGGCTCAAACCAATGCGGACTCCAGTGGATACAAAAAATCATTGCATAAATAATTGCAATGATTCACTATATGCTCAACAACACCCGACAAGGCTAGGCAAGCAATTGCATCCTCAAACTGTCGGGTTACTTGTTTCTGGAGCCCTAAAAAATATAACAATCAGGGCAAGCCATCTATGAAATCTTTTAACAAGCCTGCCAAAACCTTTGCTGAACAAATTGAGCTATTAAAAGCGCGTGGTATGCAATTTGCCAATGAGCAAGATGCACAATTTTACCTAGAGCAAATCAATTATTATCGCTTAGGTGCCTATTGGCTTCCGTTTGAATACACCCATTCACCACATTGCTTTAAACCAGAGACCAGTTTTGAACAGGTGTTAGCGCTGTATGTATTTGATCGTGAATTAAGGTTACTCATCCTGGATGCCATAGAACGCCTGGAAGTTGCCGTTCGTACCCGTTTTGCCTATGAATTGGCACATCGGCATGGTTGTCACGCCTATCTGCAAGGCCAGTACTTTAAACCCGCCTTTAGGTGGCACAGCTTACTCGAATCACTGAAAACTGAAGTGTCCCGCGCAGATGAAGTCTTTATAGAACACTATAAACGTACCTATGATGAGCCTGAATTACCACCGATTTGGGCAACCTGCGAAGTCATGAGTTTTGGGCAACTGTCCAAATGGTATCAGCTCTTGGCACCGATTCAGACACGTAAAGCCATTTCCAGTCATTTTGATTGCGATGAAAAACAGTTTGAAGGCTTATTACAGCATTTTGTCTACTTAAGAAATACCTGTGCCCATCATTCAAGACTATGGAACCGCAAATTTACCAAAACCATTGCCAAGCCGCGCAGTAAGCCGATGGGGCTTCGGGTGCAATGCAATTTTGAAAATACCAACGCAGCAGATCGAAAAATTTATAATAGTCTGGTATTTCTACTCTATTTCATGGACAAAATCGCCCCGCAGCATACATGGCGTAAACGTCTGGTTGATCTGCTTTTGACACATCACAACATATCAAAAACAGCGATGGGCTTCCCAGAAGATTGGCAAAGCCATCCTATTTGGCACATAGAACAGTAATAAAGAAATTTGAGTATTGAAGGGGCGGGGAATAATGAGATCGGATGCAACTTTAGAGACCATCTTCCAGCAAGATATTATTGCGCAAATGCAAAGCCACGGTTGGCTTGTGGGTTCAGGTACAGGCTACAACCGTGAAACAGCGTTGTATGAACAGGATGTTTTAGACTTCGTACAAAAGACCCAAGATAAAGAGTGGCAGAAGTTTAAAAGCATCTTCCCCAATGATACCGAGCGCCATTTTTTGGATACCGTGGTGGCTCAGCTTAAAAAAGCCGATATCAATGCCACCGATGTTGAATCCCGCAGTTATGGCACATTGGGCGTATTACGGCATGGTATCCGTACCCGTGGGGTACGTTTTTCATTTTGCCAGTTTAAACCTGAGCATGGCTTAAACCCTGAACTGAATCAACGCTATCAGCAAAATATCTGCCGTGTGGTGCCTGAACTGGTGTATAGCCCATACGCCAGCAAAGCCGAACTAGAGGCAACAGGCAAACAAGCCAAAAAATGGCGCATTGATCTGGTCCTGTTTATCAATGGTTTTCCAGTGGCAACTCTAGAACTCAAGTCTGAGTTTAAACAGGCTGTGCAAAATGCCATGACACAGTATAGAAAGACTCGCTTACCCAAAGACACTGAAACCAACAAACCTGAACCCTTGCTCATGTTTAAACGTGGCGCATTAGTACACTTTGCCGTCAGTCAGTATGAAGTCTATATGGCGACGCATTTGAATGGTGACAGCACCTACTTCCTGCCATTTAACAAAGGCACTTCGGCGCAGGGTGCAGGCAATGATGTGCCTGAAGATGTCAATGAATACGCCACAGGCTATTTATGGAATGAAGTCTTAACCCCGGATAGCTTGCTGAATATTTTGGGTAACTTCATTCATTTACAGATTGAAGAAAAGGAAGACTGGGAAGGGCGCAAATACAAAAAAGAAAGCCTGATCTTCCCCCGTTATCACCAATGGAAAGTGGTGAATAACCTAGTTCAAGATTCATTGGCAGAAGGCACAGGGCAAAAATACCTGATTCAGCACAGTGCCGGTTCGGGCAAATCCAACTCGATTGCATGGACGGCGCATCAACTATCCAGTCTGTATGATGCCAACAATAAAAAAATGTTTGATTCGGTGATTGTGGTGACGGATCGAACTATTCTCGATGCACAGCTTCAAGATACCATTTACCAGTTTGAGCATGCCGATGGTGTGGTCGGACGGATTAACAATAAAGAAGGTGATGGCTCTAAATCCGAGAAACTGGCCAAAGCCTTGGAAATGGCGCAGCCGATTATCATTGTCACCATTCAGACCTTCCCGTTTGTACTGCGTGCGATTGAAAACAGCACCAGTTTAAAAGAACGTAAATACGCCGTCATTGCCGATGAAGCCCATTCATCCCAAAGTGGTTCCACGGCGCGTCAGCTCAAAGAAACTTTGATGATTGAAGAGCGTGATGAAGATGAACAGCTTTCTTCCGAAGATGTACTCGATGCGGTGATGGCATCACGTAAGGGCAGTGCAAACCTAAGCTTCTATGCCTTTACCGCAACACCAAAGGATAAAACCTTACAACTGTTTGGACGCTTGCCCGATCCAACCATGCCGCCGTCTAAAACCAATATTCCTGTGGCATATCATGTCTATTCAATGCGCCAAGCAATTGAAGAAGGCTTTATTCTGGATGTGCTGAAAAACTACACCAACTATAAAGTCATTTATAAGCTCAAGCAGAAGATCGAAGAAAAAGATGCTCAGGTCGATGCCAAGAAAGCCAAGACCAAGCTGAATCAGTGGGTACGCTTACACGATCATAATATCTCGCAAAAAGTGCATATCATCATTGAGCATTTCAAGAAGAATATTATGGGCTTACTCGGTGGACAAGCCAAAGCCATGGTGGTGACCAGTTCTCGTAAAGAAGCGGTACGTTATAAACAGGCCTTTGATAAATACATTGCTGAACAGAACTATGCCAACATTCAAGCCATGGTGGCATTCTCAGGCGATGTAGAATTTAATGCCAATGATGCAGACAGTAGCCATCTGTTAGGTCAGAAATTTACTGAAAGCAATATGAACCCAAACTTGAAAGGTCGTGAGATGCGTAAGGCATTCGACAGCGATGACTTTCAGGTGATGATTGTGGCGAATAAGTTCCAGACCGGCTTTGACCAGCCGAAATTGTGTGCCATGTACGTGGATAAAAAACTCGGTGGGGTGGAGTGTGTACAGACCTTATCACGCTTAAACCGTACCTATCCTGCGAAATCTGAAACAGGCACCTTTGTGCTCGACTTCTTTAACGATCCACAAGACATTCTTGATGCTTTCCAACCGTATTATCAAACGGCGGAACTGGCGGATGTATCCAATCCCGATCAGGTTTATGATCTGTTTGAAAAGCTGAAAGCCTCAGGTATTTTCCTCTGGACTGAGGTAGAACAGTTCGTTGAGGCCTTCTACAGCAAAAATAAATCCAGTGCAGCCCTCGCAAACATCTGTAAGCCCGCTTTACAACGCTGGCAGCATCGTTATAAACAAGCCATCAATGATTATGATGTCACCAAGAGCCGTTTAGAGATTACCAAGCGAACAGGTGAGCCTGTATTGATTGCCAATGCTGAAAATGAATTTGCAGAAGCGAAGAAAGCCCGTGATGCTCTGGAAATCTTCAAAAAGGACTTGGGTAGCTTTACCCGGTTCTATGAATTTATGTCTCAAATCGTGGAATATGACGATCAAGAACTTGAGAAGCTCAGTCTTTTTGCGCGTAACTTACGCCCAATGCTGCGTGAACAAACTGCGGATGAAGATGAGATTGATCTGAGCAATGTGGCGATGAGCCATTACCGCTTGTCTAAGCTTCGTCAGCAGGATATTCAGCTTAAAGCAGACAGTACTGAGCATAAACTTGAACCTGGGAATGACTTGGGTACAGCCAAGGCGAAAGACAAGAAAGAAGACTTCCTGTCGGTGATCTTAAGCCGCGTGAATGAGATCTTTATTACGGATAAGTTGACCGATAAAGATATGATTAATTATGTTCATACCGTGGCAGATAAGATGTCTGAGAACACACGGATGATGAAGCAGATTCAGAACAACACGCGTGAACAGGCGATGCTCGGTGAGTTTGATACAGCATTGGATGACGCCGTATTGGATAGTAATGAAGCTCATACGGAGCAAATGACACAGCTCATGAGCGATCCTGCAAAGATGAGGCAGTTTGCGCATATCATTTATGATGTGTTGGTGAGTAAGGAAAAGGATTTAAGAAGTTAAAGGAACACAGGTTCGGGTAACGCATGCAACAGTTAAAATCAGCAATAACTTCACTGAATGTATACCCATCCAGTAACTTTTAGGGCGATTGCTTTATATGATTCACCATTATGAAGGATGTAAGAAGTGATTTCACCTGAAGAAGAATTTGTCACGTTGATTGAACAGTTTACGATTAAAAATACCAATGATGGGTTGCTGTTCTAAGAGAACTTTAAAGTTTTTACAGATTGTCCGTATAGCCTTGCTAAGGCTTGGAGGAAGTTAAAACCGAGTGAAATCATTTATTAAAGCGTAAAGAAATAGATTTTTAGTTTGGGGAAAATGATGGATTTTTGGGTTGCAGGAGCAGATTGGGATGGCGAAGATCAGACGGCGGAATTTATTGAAAAAGGCATTTGGCAGAATGGCTATACAGATAAATATCTGGATCGCGTAAATGCTATTCAAGCAGGGGATCGAATTGCAATAAAAGCAATTTATGGCCAAAAATATAATATGCCATTTAATAATTACGGTTGTCTTGTAAGCTGCATGAAAGTCAAAGCCATTGGTACCGTAAAGAAAAACTTAAATGATGGACGTACCTTAGAAGTCGAATGGGAGCAACAATTTGAACCTGAAAAAATAATTTACTTTTATACTTATCGCCAAACAATCACCCGTATAAAAAGAAAAGATGTCCAAGACTGTATCT
The DNA here is from genome assembly GCF_049898185.1 of Acinetobacter sp. 40AMC3-4. Classification (GTDB taxonomy): domain Bacteria; phylum Pseudomonadota; class Gammaproteobacteria; order Pseudomonadales; family Moraxellaceae; genus Acinetobacter. The sequence goes on along the minus strand of NZ_JAFCXG010000008.1, from coordinate 15,286 downwards.
TTTTAGGCCATACTCAGGATTTAACTGAACTTGAAAACCTCTATAAAAAACGATCAGAGAGTAGAAAAGAAAAGCTAACGGATGAATTTATTCTGAAGCAGTTTAAAAATGTTCCGAATTTTAATCACATTGAACAAAATACTGAGCATCGAAAGCTTTTTCTCGAGTTGGCAAGATATATCCATGAAACACCTATGGATTGGTGGGTTGCACCTTCAGAGCGGCCTCCGGTTAGATTCGGCACAAACAATAAATTCAATGGGCGAAATAGTACAGTGAGCTATGTGGCTGCTGTTGGTTTCGATCAAAATGGCACATTCTATATTCCAAATGAAAATGAATCAGAGTTTTCAATAGATGAGTTAGGAACAATTCGATTAACGGCCTCCAAATTAGAAGAACTCAAAAGCATGTCCTTGAACAAAATGGAAACTGATCGAGATCCTTTTGTGGGTTATTGGCCGGAAAACTATAACAATATCGAGATGATAGAGACCGATATGAATCCATCAGAACAGATAAAACAGCCCCTAAACCGTATTTTATTTGGTGCAGCGGGTACAGGTAAAACTTACCATACGATTAACCATGCCTTATCCATTATTGAAAACAAACCTCTCGAAGTTTTAGAACAAGAAGATCGCACGGCGCTAAAATTACGTTTTGATCAGTACAAAGAACAAGGTCAAATTAAGTTTGTCACTTTCCATCAAAGTTTTAGTTATGAAGATTTTGTGGAAGGGATTCGTGCTGAAACGGATGATAATGAGCAGTTAAGCTATGATGTAAAAGCAGGCGTATTTAAAGAGATTTGTGAAGATGCCCAAATAGAAACTGATGCTAAGCAAAATAATGTATCAGCACCGATTGAAGCCAGTATCAATAGTGCAATTGATAAACTCATTACTCAGGCTAAAACAGAGGAAATGATTTTTCATACTAAACGTGGTGCGGAAATTAAAGTATCAAGTAATTCAGCAGGTACGTTATTTGCTTGTACATCTACAGGAAGTAATATCACTTTATCTATTAGGCATATTCGTAACTATTTGAAGACACAAAGTGACATTATTGTGGATCAAAAAAGTTATGAATGGGCTATCGCTAATTCATTACGTTCAGAAGTTGAATATGTAAATTCTATTGAAAAAGTAAAACCTTATGTACTCATCATTGATGAAATCAACCGAGGTAACATTTCCCGTATCTTTGGTGAATTGATTACGCTAATTGAAGATTCAAAACGTCAAGGCGCAGACGAAGCATTGTCGGTGACACTTCCATATTCTAAAGATGACTTCTCTGTACCTGATAATGTTTACATTATTGGTACCATGAATTCGTCTGACCGATCTTTAACAGGTTTAGATATTGCCTTGCGCCGTCGCTTTACTTTTATCGAAATGCCACCAAAGCCTGAGCTTCTAACTGGCGTTGAGGTTAAGGGTTTGGATATTAGAAAGTTATTAGAAGTCATCAATCAGCGTATTGAGGTGTTATTAGACCGAGATCACTGTATTGGGCATGCCAACTTTATGACTTTGCAGAAAGATCCATCTCTTACTAACTTAGCGCAAATATTTAAGCAAAAAATCATTCCTCAGCTTCAAGAGTATTTCTTTGATGATTGGTCTAAGATCAATATGGTGCTCAATGCAAATGGCATGCTGCGATCTAATGGTATAGATAAATCAGTATTATTCCCAAATGTAGCACATGAATCGGAGAGCTATTTTGAGGAGCAGAAAACATGGGAAGTCGTCGATGATGTATTTAATTCAATAGAGAGCTTTACTAAGATTATTAAGCACTAATTGGGGATCGTGATGCCTGATTTTACCGTCCGAGAATATGCCTTCATTAGCGTTGCTTATGAAGGCTGTCCTGATCCAACTTTAGACCATGCTTATATATCTGGGAAAGCATTTGAGCATCTATGTGAGCTCTCAGCATCATTTTCAAAGCACGGTGCGAAAGTATTTGAGTTGGCAGGGCGAAGAAAGCTTAAGCTTGATCAATATGTGGGAGTGATAGAAACCCCATGTGGTACACGGATTGAAATCCTCCCTAAACATGTGGAGCTTAATGGCAGTGATGATCAAGATATTATTCAGCAAGAACGTAAACTGCTTCAGAAAATGCTGAGTGTTTCACTACATTTACCATATAGAGAAGCAGGAAGTGCCAATTTAAACCGCTTTAAACAATCTTTGCATGAATGGATTATGACGCAGTTCCTTGCGTCGTTTGAGCGTTTGGTACAACGTGGTTTACGTTTTGATTATAACCGTGTGCAAGAGGAACAAAAGTTTTTACGTGGACAATTACAGCATGTGAAATATATGCGTCAGCCACTTACAAAGAAACATATCTTTCCGATTGAGCATGATGTTTATGAGGTGAATCGACCTGAAAATAGATTGATACGTACAGCCTTAGAAGTGGTGTGTAAAAAGAGCAAAGACGCAAGTAATTGGAAATTGGCGCAAGAGCTGAGACTCATGACCAATGAGATCCCTCGAAGCCAAAAGATTAAGCAGGATTTTAGACAATGGCAGTCAGGACGTTTACTCGCTTTGTATGCTGAGATTAAACCTTGGACGGAGTTAATCTTAGGTGAATATATGCCTGTATCTACTCAGGGGGAGTGGCGTGGCATGAGTTTACTCTTCCCAATGGAGAAGCTATTTGAGCACTATGTTGCTTATCATCTACGCCGTAACTTACCCGAATATACTGTGAAGACACAGTATGCGACGGAGCATATTTGTCAGCATCAAGAACGTCGTATTTTTAAGCTTAAGCCTGATATTTTCATTGAATGTCTGAATGCAAAACCGATTGTGATGGATACCAAGTGGAAGTTGATTGATCAAAGTGATCGAGCTGGGCGTTATGGTTTGAAAGACAGTGATATTCAGCAAATGTTTGCTTATAGCCACTATTACCTCAAGCATGACAGTGATGTTGTACTTGTCTATCCATATCGGAAGGACAAGTTCACGCAGCCATTGGATGACTTTAAGTTTAGGCTTCCCTCTAGTGCAAAACTACGTGTAGTACCTTTCAATGTAGATGATCCAAAAAACTTCAAAATTATTTAGTCTTTTATCTTGTGAGGTTAGTACCATATTTGGGACTTAAAGCTACTTTTTAGCTAGATAGGTCCCAATTTAAGTACTTATCATTTGTCGTGATTAGGCAAGTATTTATGGGTAATATGCCTTTATTCATTGAGTTCTTTGAGTCTTTGTAAAACCTGTTCCGAGAATGGGAGCCAGTAGTTCCAAGATTTATATGTAGGATTGTATGAACCGCGTCCTTCACGTTTCCATTCTTTTAGCATCGCAGTGATTGCAGGGTTGTATGCACTATTTACTGAAATCATACCACTCGCAAAATGGCGAACATTAAGGTGCATGCCTTTAACTTTAACTTTAAATTTATAGTCCTGCCAATTCGGACTGGTGTTCTGTAGTTCAGGCGTTACTGGTAGTGTGGTGGTTACTTTGAAGGAAGTAGAAGCTATTTGTTGCTGAGTGGATTGTTCTTGCGGAAGTGGGTAAATCCATTTTCTATTGTCTAGATTCTCGAGGATTTGCTGTTTGGCTTCTGTACTTGGAATTGCAATATCATTTCTAAGAAGTGATGATAAATCGACTTCAATACATTTTGATTTAAAAACCTCAATGCGTTTTAGTTTTTCAGCATCAATAAAATGAGTGACTGCGATCTCAATTAAAATAGGTTCGCCATCAAAATAACCAATAAGGTCAGGGCGAATTAAACCGAGAGAAAATTCAGGTAATAATTTTTCGAAGGTCCACCATGCAGCTTCACTATCTGAGTCAGGTAGAGCAGGAAGCATAAGTCCCATAGATTCAACAATAACCTCTTTGGCATATTTATGTAGTACGGATTCAGGGTTAATCGTACAGCTTACTTTATTACTTGCATGAGCAAAATGATGTTCCTTAATCTCACCTTTACGAGCGATAACAGCTTCACCACATTCAAAGCAAGTGCATTGGCATGCGAGCCCACGTTCAACCTGCTTAATATTAACCAATTTATTATTTTCGTTTAATGCAATATACATCGTCATGATTAAAATCCTTTAGGAAGTTGATTTACTCATTCACTATGCTTGTGATCTAATTGTCCAAACACCGTATAAAGGGGAAATACGGGTAAAATGGGGGTTTAAGTGTCTGAATTAAAATTAAAAGTTTTTATTGTGTTAGATGAGATTTTAAAGAAGGACTTAGCAGATAACAGGGCATACGATTGCTTAAAAGTAATCTGTAGCGCATCGATTGATGCTTTAAATGCTCAAAATGAAGAACCAATAACGTATACCAGGTATCAACTAAAACTTATTCTTGATGGTCAGCAATCTGTTGTATCGATGGATTCTAAAGATCTAGGGAAGTGGATGAGTGACAAAAAATTAAGTGCATACATTGATCGTGTCATCACAAAACATACTAAAAAATTTGAAGAGATTGGTTATATTCCAGTTGTAAAAACCAACGATACAATTGGAGGAAAAGGGAATGAGCGCCGTTATTGGTTAGATATTACAGAATATGCTCAGATCCAAAATGAAGAGGATCAAAAGCTTGATGAAGATGAAATTTCTTATGAACGGGTAGATCCTTCAGAAATTAAATTGTCCTGGTTTTACCGATTTATTTTTAAAAATGGTGAAATGAAAAATAAAAGTATAAGAGGACTGTTTATGTTAATCGTTCTTTTTGGCAGTTTTATTTCATGGGCTATATATGTTTGTGCATTTTCATTAGTTTTAGTACGTGAAGGACAAAATTTCACGACTCTTGATTTGTTGCTTATAGTCTGTCTAATTGGATTTTCTTACCTATCATTCAAATATTGGTACATTCCGTTATGGAATTTACCAGAGCATCGTGTCATTAAGGCACCTATGACTTTTATTTCACTTAATGAAGATCATGCTGATATTGAGATGTATCGTGATAGAGAGCGTAATAAATTAACACGTGTAACTCGGTTTAGAGGGATATGTCCGATTTGTTCAGCAGAAGTTATACTTAGAACTGGTCAGCCTGATCATAATTTGCCGTTAGTTGGACGTTGTGTAGAAAGTCCTTTTGCGCATGTGTATAGCTTTGATCGAGTACTAATGATTGGGAAGCTGTTAAGTCGGTAATCATATTGAAATTAAGGGTGATCATTTAAGTCAATGAATTATTCTCCTATTTTGACAATCAATACAAATCAAACGGATCATATATATGTGGTTGGTGATTTGCATGGCTGTTATAGCCTTTTGATGCAAGAACTCCAAAAAAATCATTTTGATTTTCAGAATGATGTGCTTATTTGTACGGGTGATCTTGTAGATCGAGGTGAAGAAAACTTAGCGTGTATTTCATTACTAGACCAACCTTGGTTCTATACGGTGCGTGGTAATCATGAAGAAATGTGTATCAAGTCACCTCATGATCCTAAAATAAAAGATATTCATGCACGTAATGGAGGTGAATGGTTTTATCAGTTATCTCAAACACAGCGGCTAGAAATTATTGAGCTTTTTAAGCAGTTGCCTTTAGTCATAGAAGTTCAATTGGAACATAAAAAGATTGGTGTGGTGCACGCAGACATTGACATACATAATTGGAATGCCTTTAAGCAAGATATTAGTCAAGGCGACTATAAGATCTCTGGTGTAACTTCTGCTTATAGCAATGCACTTTGGGGGAGAGGACGTATCCGTAATCATTCAGAACATTATGATACTGTGGAAAATATTGATGAAATTTATCTAGGCCACACAATTGTAAAAGAACATACTAAAATTGATAATTGCCATTATATTGATGTCGGCTCTTCTTTCACCAAGAAGCTTTGTATTGTAAAAATCCAGTAAACACGGTGATGTGGTAGGGGAGTTCGGTGGTGAAAAAAGTTCAACAGGTCAAAAAAGCAACACTTGAATCATGTATCCTAGCTTGTATCCCGTAATTTTTTAATATTAATTAGTGTAATAAAAACAATAGGGTAGGAGAGGGTTGTTGTCCGTCTGGGCCCACCATATAAAACAACCCCTTACGTGCATTAATCGTAAGGGGTTTTTTGTTTTTGGATATTATGAAATCTGAAGTAAGCAATTCACTTAATTGATCGTCGTTCTTATCTCGAAGGACTTAAAATGGGTTGCCTCCACTGATAATGAACTTTTCTAGTTTGCCTTTCAATAAAGATTCTTCGTTACCAGCTTAATAAAAAAGCATCTCCCTCAGATATTACTTTTGTTATCTAAATTCCATAAACATCCTCTTTAATCAAAAAAAAAGTTCATATTTATGAAATAATTGTGATGTAGTTCAAAGAATATCTGCAAAAAAAGTGAAAAGTAGATGAAATGCATTTTACAACTGAAAAAATTATGCTAATTAATATGAGATGATTTTTTAGTCAAAAATCATGATGTTTCAGGACGGAATATCTTAAGAAGCGTATTAAAAAAATGATTAAACAGGAGTTTCAATGATGCTTCAGCTTTTAAGAAAATTGTTTTGTTTGCATATTTATGAGTATGAGCAAATGCAAGAGATCGGGGAACACAGGGAGTGTCGTAAGTGCGGTACGAATCAGGACTAAAGTTTTTGCAAGAAAAGTGAGCAATGGCTCACTTTTTTTATGCTTGTTATGGGCTAATTTCCGTTAAAATTAAAGGGAAATTTCAACACGATGAACAGGCATATGAGTAAAGATTTTCATGCAGATAGCTATATCGTCGACAGTAGCCTGGCAGATACCCTGCACTGGCTCAGCCTGCATCAAGATAGTTATGAATCCTTTAGCTATGATGCAGTCACGCAAGTGCTGATGGTGCATCATGCCAATGGGGTAGATCAAATCCGAGTCGGAGATTATCTGAATGCCCGTTATGGTATTTTAATTACTGCACATAACTTTTCTGTGAGTTCATCAAATTAAATAGTGATTAGCTTGCCATTGCATCTGTAGCCAAGCTGCGAACACTTGGTTTTGGCTGTTCTGCAACTAAACCTAATTTTGCAAAGAGTTGCTGATCACGACCCTGAGCTGTATTGGGAGTCGTCAGCAGTTTTTCGCCAGAGAAAATAGAATTGGCACCGGCCATAAATGCTAGCGCTTGATCCGAATCGCTTAAGGATTCACGGCCGGCAGAAAGGCGAATATAACTTTTTGGCATCAGCAACCGTGCTACGGCAATGGTACGAATCCACTCAATCACATCCAGTTTTTCTACATCTGCCATCGGTGTACCTTCAATCGGTACCAACATATTAATCGGCACGGATTCAGGATGAATTGCCAGAGTTGCAAGTTCATATAACAAACCAATCCGGTCATCACGGCTTTCGCCCAGACCCACAATACCGCCACTACAGACTTTCATGCCAGCCTGACGTACATGATCCAGAGTATCCAGACGATCATCAAAGCTACGCGTGCTGATGATATGTGAATAGTATTCACGAGAAGTATCCAGATTATGGTTGTAATAATCCAGTCCCGCATCTTTCAAGCGTTCAGCCTGTGATCCATTTAGCATCCCCAGTGTCATGCAGGTTTCCAGACCGAGTGCTTTGACTTCACGCACCATTTCCAGCACATAAGGCATATCGCGTTCATGTGGGTTGCGCCATGCAGCCCCCATACAGAAACGTGAACTGCCTGATGCCAGCGCCTGTTTGGCTTCCTGAATCACTTTATCGACCGCAATGCGTTTTTCAGCTTCCAGTTTGGAATCATAATGCGCTGATTGTGAGCAGTATTTACAGTCTTCAGGGCATTTACCTGTTTTAATCGAGAGCAGGGTACTGACCTGAACGGTATTCGCAGTGAAATGTTCACGATGAACCTGTTGCGCTTGGAACACTAAATCCATTAAAGGCTGTTGATATAGAGCTTGTATTTCTTCACGTGACCAATCATTACGTACCGCATCACTACTGTTCATCTCTTTCCCTGTCTATGCTTATTTATCATTCAGTTCATCTTAATAAAAATAAGCTTTTGCTTCACTAGCAAAATATGACCTTATATAAATAACAAAGCCCACACGGGGTGGACTTTGTCATTATATTCAATCCTGCAAATTTTTATTCACGATGACCACCATGAATATTCTGATTTTGCAGATCGTCACGATGCTGCTTGTTCAGCACTCGTTCATCCTGTTCATGCTGATTGTTTTTTGGGGAATTAATCGGGCCATGTTGCGGCTGCTGCTGTTGTTGCTTCTGCTGGTCATGTTGAAGCTGCTCCAACAGTTCTTGATTTGGATTTTTTGATGACATCATCTTTCCTCCACTTCATTTCTGACTATTTTTATTTATGCCATAGTCTGAAACGAGGGTGTGTAAGGCTTTTAAGTGAAACTGTGAATCTAGGTAAAGTTGAAATATATTTTAATAGTGATAGAAAATTAGCTGGATTTTGCCAGTTGTTCTTGAATCGCCCAATCGATATGTACCTGCACAATTTCATCATGCTGATCACGCTGTTGCTGAAGGGCCGGAATAATCTGCCCATCAAAGGGTGCATTGCCCAAACCAATGGCGATATTGCGCATAAAGCTTTGATAACCCGTACGACGTATCGGACTGCCTTCAGTCGCACTTAAAAAGGTGGCTTCATCCCATTGCCATAAATCCAGTAAACTCACTTGATCCAGTCCATGCCGCGGATGAAAATCCTCTATCGAGGTCACTTGGGCAAAACTGTTCCATGGACATATCAGCTGGCAATCGTCACAACCAAAAACCCGGTTACCAATTCCGCGTCGCAAATCTTCTGGAATAATGCCTTTATATTCGATGGTCAGATAGGCGATACAGCGGCGAGCATCTAACATATAAGGCTCGACAATGGCTTGAGTCGGACAGATGTCGATACACGCAGTACAGGATCCACAATGTTTGGTCGCGGGTTCATCAAAGGGCAGTTCCAGTGAAGTAAACAGTTCACCCAGCACAAAGAATGAGCCTGATGTTTTATGAATCAGCAGGGTGTGTTTACCTGTCCAGCCCATGCCGGCACTTTCAGCCAGCGATTTTTCAAAAATGGGTGCAGAATCCGCAAAAGGACGTGATTCAAAATCTCCGATTTTTCCCCGGATTTTTGTCGCCAAGGTTTTCAGGCGACCGCGCATGGTTTTATGATAATCCCGGCCACGAGCATAACGCGCAATAATGGCAGAGTTGGGTGCATAAGGGATATAACGTGGTTCTGGTGCGTCGACCAGATAATCCATACGCACACAGATAATGCTACGTGTGCCGGGAACCAGTAAGGCGGGATTGGCACGTTTTTCCAGATTCTCTTCCAGAAACTTCATGTCACCATGATAACCACGATCCAGATATTCCTGTAAGCGTGCTAATTCTGCTTGAGCATCTGGTTTGGCAATGACACAATCAGAAAAACCCAATTCTAAAGCCTGCGCTTTAATCCATGCTTTTAGCTCGGCTGGATCTTGTTGATAAACTTTAATTTGCGCTTGAGAATCGGGAGTTGCCATAAACCAAAGACAGGGAATAAGAAATGCAGCAACAAGTTTACCATAGCCGTGATCTACAAGCATGGGAGCAGCGCTGGTTTCAACAGCAAAATAGTTCCTACGGTTTAATGCAACAAGTCGCCTGGGGGATTAGTCAGCGGCTGATCACTTTATTTTCCCAGCAAAAAATAAAAAAAATCGCTGTCTGCTGTGGTCAGGGTAATAATGCCGGCGATGGCTATCTTGTGGCCAAATATCTCAAACAGGCGGGCTTCAGTGTTGATATTTATGCAGTTGAGTTGGGTAATTCCAAAGATTTAGCATCGGCTGTGCAGGAAGCTCAGCAAGCTGGCTTGCAGCCTTATTCGCATTTTGATTTTCAATCTGAATGTGAGGTCTATATCGATGCATTATTCGGAATTGGTCTGAACCGTCAGCTGGACTTTGACTGGCAAAATGTTATTCAAACGATCAATCAGCAAACTGGATTAAAAATCTCAATTGATATTCCGAGTGGATTGGATGCCAATACCGGCCAGCCTTTGCCTGTTGCGATTAAAGCTGACTACACTTTCACGGGTTTAGGGCTTAAGGCAGGACTGTTTACCGGACAAGGCAAAGAATATGCGGGCAAGATCGAACTGATTTCTGCTATCCCGACAGATACTGAGCTTCAACCAATTGCTTGTCTTTCATCACATCAGATTCAATTGCCGAAGCGTGAAGCCTTTGGTCATAAAGGCAGTTATGGTCATGTCTTGGTTGTAGGTGGTCATGCCGATATGGGGGGGGCAGTGATCATGGCAGCAGAGGCAGCATTTGCTGCCGGAGCAGGTAAAGTGACGATCGTCTGTGATGCAAAACACCATACTGCGATTTTGTCACGTGCACCGAATATCATGCTGCGTGATATCAATCTTTTAACTCAGGAGCAACGCCAAGCACTAATTCAGCAGGTCGATGCAGTCTGTTTTGGCATGGGATTAGGTCGTGATTCTTGGTCAGAGCAACAATATACAGTTTGGTTTGAGCTGACTCAGCAATCTGATCTGGAGGTAGTTTTGGATGCGGATGCCTTATGGTTTCTGGCCAAGCAGCCTCAAGTTTTGAATTCCCAGACTTATGCGACTCCGCATCCTGGGGAAGCCGCTACGTTACTGGCGTGTAGCACTGCGGAAGTTGAAATGGATCGGATTGCAGCCATTCATGCCCTGCAACAAAAATATCAGGGACAATGGGTGCTAAAAGGTTCAGGCAGCCTGATTCTGGAAGAAAAACTTTATATATGCACAGCTGGAAATGCCGGTATGGGGACGGGTGGAATGGGAGATGTGCTGGCCGGCATGATTGCTAGTCTAAAGGCACAATTTAAACAAAAAATTCATTTGCATGAAATTGTGACGCTGCATGCACTTGCAGGTGATGAACTGGCCAAAAATGGCGAACGAGGTTTGCAGGCGCAGGATATGAAGCATGCGATTTATCAGGTGGTGAATCGCTAAGGAGAATAGTGTGCCAGTCATCAAACTGAATATTTCAGGCCAAGTCCAAGGAGTCGGATACCGTTACTGGTTTGCCGAGCAGGCTCAAGCACTTGGACTGAAAGGATATGTGAAGAACTTGAGCACAGGTGAGGTGGAGGCGGTTATTGTTGGAACAGATTCACAACTTAGCGAAATGATTGCACGAAGTTGGCAAGGGCCTGCTCGTGCAACTGTAAAATCTGTTATGCAAGAGTATCTGGAATCTGAGCTAGATGTTCAAGACTTTATAATATTGCGTTAAACCTTATCGACGACGGCTACTGACGCGACTCCGGCCGCGTGCCATACCGCCCAACGCATTCAATACCGCCATTTTACTCATACTTCCTGAGGCGTGGGCATGACAAATAGCAGCAGCTAAAGCATCGGCGGCATCCTGCTGCGGTTTGATGCTGAGTTTTAGAATATTCATCACCATCATCTGCACCTGTTCTTTATCCGCAGCGCCATAACCCACTACCGACTGCTTGATCTGGCGCGCAGTATATTCAGCGACTTTCAAATCCAGATTGACCAGTGCCGCAACAGCAGCACCACGGGCCTGACCGAGTTTTAAGGCAGAATCCGGATTTTGTGCCATAAAGACCTGTTCTACCGCAGCTTCAGTGGGACCATAAAATTTTACAATGCGCTCCACGCCGGCAAAGATACGTTTTAAACGTTCAGGCATTTCTGTTGTTTCTGTTCTGATGGTGCCGGCATCAACAAAAGTCAGTTTGGAGCCGTCTTTTTCGATAATTCCGTAACCGGTTAAACGAGAACCGGGGTCAATCCCAATAATTAATGACATGCCCGCACTTTAAAAATAGAATAATGCCCATATTGTTACATAAGCGTATCAAAAAAGCTTGATCCTGATGAAGCAGTTGATTCCAGCATCCTATTATTTATTTTACTGAGATTAGATTAATTTTCATGAAATTATTTCTTATTATCCTTGCAGGCTTAATCCTAGAAGTATTTGTCTGGATTGGCGTGGGTGACCTCGTCGGGAGCATGTGGTACGTATTTTTCTGGTTTGTAGCCGCATTTTTTATTGGTATGAATCTGATCCGTAAATACTCGGCCGGTGTCATGCCACAGATGCAGCAAATGCAGATGGGACAGATGAGTGCAGATCCTGCACTAACAGGAAATTTACCTAAAATTCTGGCAGGTTTCTTTCTGCTTATTCCTGGATTGATTACCGATGTATTAGCCGTATTAATGCTCATTCCAGCGGTTCAGCAGGTCTTTAAGGCTGCCATGATGAAAGCGATGATAAAACGTCAACAACTCATGATGGAAAAAATGATGGGTGGCATGATGGGCGATATGGGTGGGGCACAAGGCCAAAATCCATTTGCCGAGATGATGCGTCAAATGCAGGATATGCAAAATCAGCAATCAGGTCGCGGTGATTCCACCATTATTGATGGTGAAGCACGTGAAGTGAGACCTGAGGCGAAAAAAATTGAAATGAAAGATATCAATCCAAAATAAATGTTTTATTTAAAAAAAAGCTCTATTTAAGCCGAATCTGATGATTCGGTTTTTTTATTGGAACTTTCTAATGTCTTTGAACAAACGTTATAATATATTTTTATAAATTTACCTTAATTTTAATGTCTCTGCTTTTTACGATCTGTCTCCTGCATTTTGTTGCTCAACTCAGTCCCGGTCCCGATGTTTTGCTCATTGCCAAAAGTGCCGCATCCACTACACGCCAGAATGCCCTGAAAGTTATTGCTGGGATCTCTGCCGGTATTGTAGTTTGGGTAGTACTGACACTTGCGGGTTTTACCGTGTTAATTGACCAGTTTCCATGGATTCAACAGGTATTGATGGTGCTCGGTGGTGTGTTCCTGGCTAAAATGGGATGGGGCATGTTAAAGGGTGGTGTGCATAGCTTTAAAAATAGACATCAGGCCGACGACGATACAAATGGACAGGTGCAAGCTAAAAACTATTTTATGTTGGGCTTATGGACCAATCTTTCTAATCCCAAAACACTGATCTATTTTAGTAGCGTATTTTCACTGGCCTTGAGTTCGTCTGCTTCCGATTATTTGAAAGCACAGCTGGCAGTGATTATTCCTTTGCAGACCTTTATCACCTTTGCTTTATTGATGCTGTTGATTTCCCAACCAAAAATTAAAATCTTGTACCAGCGTTCGGGGAGTTACATTGATATGATGTCAGGCGGACTATTTCTGCTATTTGCATTGTGGTTATGGTATGACGCACTTATTCTGATGAATTAAGGGGTATATCTTCATTTAATGCTGGAGATATTGGTGAGGTCGGGGAAGGAGAGGCTAAATTGTCTGGTGTTTTAACCGCCGTTTGATAACGATTAGGCTTTAAGGTGGTTTCAGTATTTTCAGAGCCTTGATAGCTGCGGCTACGGTTAGCACGTTCGCGTAATCCACCTTTTTTAATTAACTGAACCATGGCACATCTCTCATTCAAATCCACAGCTATTGTAAATCAAATCTGGATTTCATGAGGCTATTTTCCGCATCGCTATTTGAATTATTCAAGATTAATAAAAAGACCTGTTTGAACCAACAGGTCTTTACTGTCAGATGAATAAATTTAGCGAAGTCTTTTATCTTCTTCTTTTAAAACATCCAATAGCGAGTGTTGTGCCGGTACTTCTTGTTGGGACTGTACATACAAGTGCACCACTTTAAATACGATAGCTGTAACGAGACAGGCGATTAGACATAAAATCCAGAAACCAAAAGGGCTGCGAATATGATGTGAGCCGCAGTTTGAGCATGATTTTTCTGTAGAGTCGACTACTTTTTCACAGCAGGCACAATGATATTGATACTGCATTTTTCTTCTCCCAGGATGTTATCCTTTTTATTCTTCGATCATGAAAGATGATTTGTTGCTCTATCATAGGAGAGCTTTTCTGGGCTGGCAAGACGAGATTGCTGACAATTACATAGTATCTATATAGGATAAAAATTAATTACATGACTAAGATCATATCAAGAAAATGATTAAATGATTCATTATTTGAAAATATAGTTGAATCTAAAAAGATAATGACAAAATCAATTAAAAATAAAGCCCGCATCAAACGGGCTTTATTTGAGCTAGTCTAAAACTTACTGCCCAGAACGGATAATGTAATCAAAAGCAGACAATGACGCCTTGGCACCTTCACCGGTCGCGATGATGATCTGCTTGTAGGGTACAGTGGTACAGTCACCTGCAGCAAATACGCCTTTCACATTGGTTTCGTTGCGGTCATTAATCACAATCTCGCCACGGTTGGTCAGCTCAACTGGGGTTTCTTTCAGGAAGTCCGTATTTGGCAACAAACCGATTTGCACGAAGATCCCCGCCAGCTCAACCACATGCTCTTCATCGGTGGCACGGTCTTTATATTTCAGGCCGGTCACCTGTGAGCCATCGCCCAGTACTTCAGTCGAGAGGGCATTCTTGATCACCGTAGTGTTTGGCAAACTGTTGAGTTTGTCTTGCAGCACCTGATCCGCACGCAACTTAGTATCAAATTCCACCAGCGTGACATGTTCTACAATCCCTGCCAGGTCAATCGCGGCTTCAACACCTGAGTTACCGCCACCAATCACAGCAACACGTTTGCCTTTGAACAGTGGACCATCACAGTGCGGGCAGTAGGCTACACCACGGGTTTTGTATTCCTGCTCACCTGGAACATTCATCTCTCTCCAGCGTGCACCGGTCGACAGAATCACGGTTTTTGATTCAAGTTTTGCCCCGTTTTCCAAGGTCACTTCAACCAGACCGTTGGCCGTTTCATCCGCACCTTTGATGTTAGACACGCGTTGCAGGTTCATGATGTCGACCCCGTATTCACGCACGTGGGCTTCCATTTCCGCTGCAAACTTCGGACCTTGAGTTTTCTGTACAGACGTAAAGTTTTCAATGTCCATGGTATCCATGACCTGACCGCCCATGCGTTCAGCCACGATCCCGGTTTTAATGCCTTTACGTGCTGCATAGATGGCTGAAGTATTCCCTGCAGGACCACCACCGATCACCAGGACATCAAAGGCATCTTTGGCATTCAGCTTTTCCGCATCTTTCGCGGCTGCATTGCTATCCAGCTTGGCAATGATTTCTTCCAGCGTCATACGACCCTGACCGATATGCTGGTTGTCCTGGAATACCATCGGCACCGCCATGATCTTGCGCTCTTCGACTTCGTCCTGGAAGAAAGCCCCAT